>CBHWAL010000022.1:0-17713 GCA_966111495.1 uncultured Achromobacter sp.
GGCTCAACTCGGTCGTCACGGTTTCGCGCAACTGGATTTCCACGCCCGACAGCAGCTTGCGCGCCCGCATGATGAGCGACGGCATCAGGCGATACGAAGCCACGGCGGTGAAGCCCAGTTTGATGTGGCCGGCTTCGCCGCCGGACGTGCGGCGCGCGGTGGCGGCGGCCTGCGCCGAAAACTCCAGCAGGTGGCGCGCATCGCGCAGAAAGCGCCGGCCCGCGGCGCTCAGTACGACCTGCCGGCTGTTGCGCTCGAACAAGGTCACGCCCAGGTCCTGTTCCAGCAACTGGATCTGGCGCGACAGCGGCGGCTGCGTCATGCACAGCCGTTCCGCGGCCCGGCCGAAGTGCAATTCCTCGGCAACCGCAATGAAGCACTCGAGCTGGCGAAATTCCATCGATTCAATCCTTGAATTGATTGATGCTATTTATAGCTCGAACGGCTATCCATGGACAGGCATCCCTATACTCGGCTGCAGGGCTGAAATCCAGCCCGGGAAGCATCAGGAGCCTTACCCCGCAGCACCATTTTTTGCGGCCCCGCCGCCATCAACGCCATAAAAGAGAAAATCCATGGAGACAAAGAACACCGCCCGGATTCGCGTCCGGCTCCTCGCCGCGGCGCTGGCCCTGGCCGCCACCGCCGCCGTGCCGCACGCGGCCAGCGCCGCGGGCTATCCGGAACGCCCGATCAATCTCATCGTCCCCTTCTCGCCTGGCGGCGGCACCGACATCTCGGCGCGCCTGCTGGCTGCCGCCCTGGGTGAAAAATTCTCGTCGTCGGTGGTGGTGGACAACCGCCCGGGCGCCGGCGGCCCGATCGCCGCCGACCTCGTGGCCCGTTCGCAGCCCGATGGCTACACGCTGCTGTTCGCGAACTCGGGCATGCTGGCGATCAACCCCTGGATCTACAAGCTGCATTCCGACCCGGTCAAGGCGTTTGCGCCCGTGTCGCTGTTTTCGGACCTGCCGTTTGTGCTGGTGGTGCCCGCCAGCCTGTCGGCCAAGAACGTCGCCGAACTTGTCACGCTAACCAAGTCCCAGCCCGGCAAGCACACGTTTGCCAGCTCGGGCACGGGCGGCGCCCCCCACCTGTCCGGTGAAATCTTCCAGGAAGCCACCGGCGTGGATCTGGTGCACGTGCCCTACAAGGGCGGCGGCCCGGCGATGACCGATCTGATGGCCGGCCGCGTCGACATGCTGTTCGCGTCGGTCCTGGAGACCATGCCGTACGTCACGGCCGGCAAGCTGCGCGCACTGGCCGTAACGGGCGCGGCGCGCTCGCCCGCCATGCCGGACGTGCCCACCATCGACGAAGCCGGCGTGAAGAACGCGCAGAGCGGCTCGTGGACGGCGGTGCTGGCGCCGGCCGGCACGCCGCAGGCCGTGATCGACAAGCTGTCTGAGGCGATCCGCGCCGTGGCGGCCGATCCCGCGGTCAAGGCCAAGCTCGAATCTCAGGGCGCCGTAGCCCACGGTTCGACGCCGAAGGAGCTGCAGGATCTGGCCGCTAGCGAGCGCGAACGTTATGGGCAGATAATCAAGTCCCGCAACATCCAGACCAACTGATTCCGGTCCCGGCCCGCCTCGGCGGGCCTTTCCTTCTTACCTACATAAGCCGTATCCATGACTGCATCCCTTCCCGCTTCCGCCGCCGATCTGTTGATGGTCGGCCCCCTGCTGCCCGACCTGGTGGCCGACCTGGAATCGCGCTACCGCGTCCATCGCCTCTGGGAGGCCCAGGACCCGGCGGCGCTGCTGCGCGAACATGGCGCCGCCATCCGCGGCATCGCCACCAGCGGGCGCTTTGGCGCGACGAAGGAATTGATCGACGCCCTGCCCGCCCTGGAAGGCATCTTCAGCTTTGGCGTGGGTTACGACACCATCGACATCGCGGCCGCCAAGGCGCGCAACGTCGTGGTCACCAACACGCCGGGCGTGCTGGACGCCTGCGTGGCCGATACCGCGCTGGCACTGATGCTGGCCGTCTCGCGCCGCATCGCGGAAGCCGACCGCTTCGTGCGCGCCGGCCGCTGGCCCACTGAAGGATTCGGCCTCGGTTCGCGCATGACCGGCAAACGCTGCGGCATCGTCGGGCTGGGCAACATCGGCCTGCAGATCGCCCACCGCGCGCAGGCCTTCGACATGGAAATCCTGTACACCAACCGAAAGCCGCGCCCCGACGCGCCCGAGGGCTACCGCTATTGCCCGGACATCGTCGAGCTGGCCTCGCAGTGCGACTTTCTGGTGCTGGCCGTGCCGGGCGGCGGCGCGACGCGGCACATGGTGAACGCGCAGGTGCTGGATGCGCTGGGCGCCGAGGGCTGGCTGATCAATATCGCGCGCGGCACGGTGGTCGATGAAGCCGCATTGGTGGCGGCGCTGCAAAACAAGCGCATCGCCGGCGCTGGCCTGGACGTGTTCGAACACGAACCCGCCACGCCCCTGGAACTGAACACCATGGACAACGTGGTGATGCTGCCGCACATCGCCAGCGGCACTCACGAAACGCGCCGCGCCATGGCGGACCTGATGCGCTCGAACCTGGATTCGTGGTTCCGTGAAGGCCAGGTGCATACGCGCGTGGTGTAAGGGGCGACGGTCGCCTTTTCAGGCCGCCTCCTCCGCGGGCTGATCGATCGTCCGCTGTGGGGCGGGCATGGTGCGATCACAGTGCGCCCAACCTGACGCGACGTTGCGCCGGTCGTGCAGGTAATCCCAGTTGGCCCCGCACTCGTTGCAAGTGAAGGCCTCGTGCGTGACGCCGCGTTGTGCCAGCGGCAACGACCGGACGTGGCCCAAGCTGATCAGATTGCCGTGCCCTGGCGCCCCCGCCTGATTCACGGTGATGGCCGCGCATTGGTCGCACAGCATTGTTTCCATCCCCTTTCATTTTGCTTTCAGAGGATGGTACGGACGAAAGTACGAGCAAGGCTCAACAATTCTCACATTTGGTATTGCAGAGTTACCCAACTCCCGTTCACGGGGCGCCATTGCTGAAAACACCGACGCCTGCCTTCAATCCTGGCGGACTATACTGGATAAATAAACAGTGTCTTCCGCCATGCCGTTCAAAACCCCGCTCTCTCACGCCGACCTGCGCTTCATCCGCGAGCGTCAGCCCTGGAATCCCGATGTGATCGCCCTGCTCTGGGAGGTCAAGCGGCTGCGTTCGATCCTGCTGCGCGCCTATCAGCTATCTGGCGACTTCAAGCGCCCGGCCGGGATCACCGGCGAGCTCTACGACGACTTCATGCGCGACCTGCAACACGAACCGTGCGTACTGGAGCGCGACGACATGAAGGATGCACTGATGGAACCCTCCGATCGGCTGCGCAAGGGGATGGCGCCTAGATAGCACTGGAGCGCGGGCAGGCGCGGGAGTATCGTCAAGACGCATTCCTGACCCTGCAACGGAGGCGTCCCATGCCTGAAAAGCCAGAAATAGAGATCGAGGCCGGCGCATCGCAGATGGGCAATTTGGTGCAGTTCCTGCTGTGGATCGCCGCGCGGCCGCGCACCTATGCCGAAACCATGGAGGCGTGGCGCACCAATTGCCCTCGGCTGTCGGCCTGGGAAGACGCCACGACGAATGGGCTCGTCGACATGTCGGAAGGCGAAAGCACGGTACGCGGAGAGGCGGTGGTGGTGCTGACGGAAAAGGGGCGGGACTTGCTCGCTAGCCCAAGATAAGGCAAGACCCGAGGCCCGTTTTATACAGTTGCCACAGGCGTGGCCGGCGATCCGACCGCGCCCGGCAGGTTCAAGGGCGGGGCCGTCAACAGGAAGCGGTGACGGCCGTTGGCTTCAAGCCAGCGCGCGAGCTTGCCCAGATACCACATCTCGCCGATCGGCATGCCGAGCTTGAAGATGCAATGGTGGTGCAGCGGCAACGCCGCGCAGCAGGCGTTGGGCCTCTGGGTGGGATAGATCTCAAGCGCGTGGTTGTCGGACGCCATGGCCGCGACTTTCGCGTCCGTGATCCACTGCAGCAATTTCTCGTCGCTGCCGTCCAGCCCGGCGCAGATCTCGTGCAGCGTGTGCGGGTCGGGCTCGCGTTGCTTTTCCAGCAAGGCGTCGCCGAATTCCGTATGAAAGAGCACGATGTCGCCCTGCTCGATCTCGATCTTGTCCGTCTCAAGGATGCGCATCAGGTCGTCATAGCCCACCGATTTCTGCGCGCGGCCGTAATGCCTGGCCAGATCCACCATCACGCCGCGGCTTTGCAGGCAGGATTCCGCCAGGTGCGTGATGTCCAGCTTCTTGGCGTTGGAGGCGGCTCCTTGGCGCAAGTCCGTCTTCGCGAAACCGTTGAGTACGTCGTAGTCCACCGGTCCGACCACATGATCGTTGGGGCGGTATCCGTTGTAGTAGACGCGTTCCGGCAGGCCGTCCCCATTGGCATCGAATAGCGCACCCACGTGCGCCAGCGAATCCCATTGGGTCGAATACTGCAGGCTCATCTCGACGATGTCGTCGCTAAGTACATCCACACACCCTGGCCGCAACCGCCCGAGCGGGAAATTCATGTATTGGTCGCCGTCTCTTTCGGTGGGGCGCAGCTTGGGCGGGTGGCGGCGGACATTGACGCCGTTGCCGCCCGGATAGTCCAGCGGCAGAGACAGGCAGAAACTCAGGCCCGCCTGCACTTCGCTTATGCCCTTCAGCACGTTTGCGGGAGTGATGTAATTCAGGCAACCGCGCTGATCGTCAGGACCAAAGTCCCCCCAGTTCGATCCTTCGGGACGGTTCTTCCATCTCATGCGTCACAACTCCTTGGCGTTGAAAGCGGATTGACGTAACTTTATCATGTATAGGATACTAGCATCATGGATGTGAAAACAGCAGCTCGAGTTCTGGACGTGCTGAACCTCTTTGCCGAGGAGCAGAAGCCCTTGCTGTACAGCGAGATCGCCACGCAGATGCAGATTCCCCTGTCTAGTTGCCATGGCCTGCTCAAGACCATGGTGGCGCGCGGCTATCTGTATGAAATCGGCAAGAAGCACGGCTATTACCCGACCCAAAAGCTGATCCACGTCGCCACCCTGATTTGCCGCAACGATCCGCTCAATGACGTGATCGAGCCCGTGCTGGAGCGGGTGCGCGACCTGACCGGTGAAACCGCGCTGCTGGCCAAGCTCGCCGACGACAAGGTCGTGTACCTGATCGTGGCGGAATCCAAGCAGACGATCCGCTTCTCGCACCAGCCCGGCGGATTCAAGGCCGTCCACGCCACCAGCTCGGGCAAGGCGCTGCTTTCCGTGCTGTCGCCTGAAGAACGCCAAAAATGGTTCAAGGCTTATGGCGGATTCACCGCTTTCACCGACAGCACCATCACGACTCGCGCCGCTTTCGATAGCGATCTGCAGGCGGGCGTCGCGCGCGGCTGGCAGCGCTCGGTCGGCGAGAACGTCGAAGACGTCATGTCCATGTCCCTCGGATTCCGGGCATACGAACAACCCTTTGCCATCGTGGTGGCAGGCCCCCTGGGCCGCATGCTCAAGAACGAAGCCACCACTGGAAAACAGCTGGAAGAGGTCAAGGCACTGATGCACGCCGCCCTGCCCTCGGCCAACCTCACCTTTGTAGGAGAAGACACTAGATGAATAAGCGCAGCTTTCTTGCCGCGGCCTGCTCGGCCCTCGTCGCCACCCTGCCTGTCGGCGGGGCCCTCGCCCAGGGCAGCTATCCCGACAAGCCGATACGCGTGATCATGCCGTGGGCCGCGGGCGGCCCGACCGACGTCGTCGGCCGCGTCGTCGCCGTGCAGATGGGCGAGATCCTGGGCCAGCCGCTGGTCATAGAAACCCGCGCGGGCGCCAGTGGCACCATTGGCGCCGCTCAGGTCGCCAAGGCGCCGGCAGACGGTTACACGCTGTTGATGAACCCGTCGGTCCAAGGCATCTATCCTGCCCAGTTCAAAAGCCTGAGCTTCGATCCGATCAAAGACTTCCGGATGGTGGGTGTGCTGGGCACGGTGCCGATGGTGGCCGTCGTTCCGCCCACGTCCAAGTTCAAGACTTTCGCCGACCTTATTGACCATGCGCGCGCGCAGCCCGGCACGCTGACCTTCGCGTCGCCCGGTGTCGCCACCCTGCCCCATCTGGCGGGAGAGTTGATCAATTCGTCCACCAAGTCGTCCATCTCGCATGTGGGCTACCGCGGCAGCAGCCCGGCCTTGACCGATGTTGCAGGCGGCCATGTCGATTTGATGTATGCGCCGCTTGCTCCCGCCCTGCCCCTGATCCAGAGCGGCAAGGTCGTTCCGCTGGCCGTCACAACGAAGGCCCGGCTGGCTGACCTGCCCAACGTGCCCACCATCGCCGAAAGCGTCCTACCCGATTTCGACATCGTCACCTGGTACGGCATGTGGGTACCCAAGGACACGCCCGAACCCATCATCGCCAAGCTGAACGCTGTCATGGTGCAGGCCTCGAAGTCGCCAAAGGTGGTCGAAGCGCTGAAATCACAGGGCACGCTGCCCAGCACGATGAGCTACCAGGAAGCCGAAGCCTTCAACCTGGCTGAAAGCGCGCGCTGGATCAAAGTGATGAAGGACGCCAACATTCAGCCCGAATAGGGTTTGGGCCCACGGGGGCCGCAATCGCGCCCCCCCGGACTTACCCTAAGTCCTTGAAATAACTCGTGGTCATTAAAAATGCGATGTCATTCGCATTTAGGGAATTTACTTATGCCTTTTTAGTATTTGTAGGGTGCATACTCGAGCGGCCAGAATTCGTCCTTGGCATAAATCAAGACCAATGGAACTCCGTCAACTCGAGGCCTTCGCGGCCGTCATGTCCACCGGCAGCGTCACTGCGGCCGGACGGCTGCTGGGACGCTCGCAGCCGGCGATCAGCCGGTTGCTGCAGGAACTGGAGGCCGAAATCGGCTATCCCCTGTTCGCGCGCAGCGGTCCTCGCGTGACGCCGACCGAGCAGGGCTTCCTGCTTTATGACGACGTTGAACGCGCGCTGACCAGCCTGCAGCAAATTCGCGGCCGGGCCGATGAAATCGCACGCGGCCAGGCGCAGCCGCTGCTCGTGACCGCCACGTCGGCGCTCGCCGCCGGTCTGGTGCCCGCTGCCCTCAAACGAATCGAAGACCGCCTCGGCGCCGCGCGCGTGCAGTTGCGCAGCGCCTCGCCCGAACGTGTGGTGCACGCTGTGTTGTCGGGCGCCGCGCAACTGGGCGTGACCAGCCTGCCGCTGGAACACCGCGGTTTGACCGTGCATTGGATTGCCCAGGCCCCCTGCGTGGCAGCCCTGCCCGAAGACGATCCCGTCGCGCAGCATGCCGTGGTGCCGGTGTCCGCCCTTGCTGGACGCCGCCTCATCACCATGGCCAACCCCTACCGTCTGCGCCGCCGCCTGGACGCCGCACTGGCGCACAACGTGCAGGCGCTGGGCACCATCGAAACCAATTCCTCCGTCAATGCCCTGGCTGCGGTCCGCGCCGGGCTTGGCGTGTCGGTGCTGGAACCCGTGACCGCCTACGGCTCGCCGATGGCGGGCGTCGCGATCCGGCCCATCGACCTGGACATCCCTTTCTTTTTTGGGGTCATCACCCCGCAGTCGCAAACGCTGACGCCGGCCTGCCAGGCCATGGCGGATGCGCTGGCCGACGCCGCCGCGGACCTGCTGCCCGGCTTCGTGCTGCACGACGCCTGCGAGCATTCGGCGCTGTTGCAGTCGATCTACGGCGATGACGCCCCTGTTATGGAAACACCCGCATCATGAATCTGCCCATCGCCACCCCGCCGCAAGGCCTGCCCGCCCTGGAGGCGCGCCTTCGGCAAGACCTGTCCTGGCTGGAACTTCCCGCCAAGAACTGGGTGACGCCCCGGCTGGTCGATGGCCAGCAGGTGCTGGACGTGGCCATCATCGGCGGCGGCATGGGCGGTCTGGCGGCCGCCGCGTCGCTCAAGCATCTGGGCATCGATGCGCCGATCTTTGACCAGGCGCCCGAAGGCTACGAAGGCCCGTGGGCCACGACGGCCCGCATGGAAACGCTGCGCTCGCCCAAGCAACTGACCGGTCCCGCGCTGGGCTTGCCCGCGTTGACCTTCCGAGCCTGGTTCGAAGCGCAGTTCGGCCTGGACGCCTGGGAAGCGCTGGACAAGATTCCCCGCCTGCAATGGATGGACTACCTGCGCTGGTACCGCCGTGTGCTGAACCTGGACGTGCGTAACGAACACCGCATCCTGTCCGTGCAGCCGCGCGCCGACAGGCTGGTGGAACTGGACATCGAATCGCCCGCCGGACGCCGCACCGTCCTGGCCCGCCGCGTTGTGCTGGCCACTGGCCGCGACGGCCTGGGCGGCGCGTATGTGCCTGATTTTTCAAAGAAGCTGCCGCGCGACCGCTGGGCGCATTCGTCCGACGTGATGGACTACAACACGCTGGCCGGCAAGCGCGTGGGCGTGGTGGGCGCGGGCGCATCCGCCATGGACAGCGCCGCGACCGCGCTCGAAGCCGGCGCGGCCAGTGTCGATCTGCTGATCCGCCGCAACGACATTCCCCGCATCAACAAGGGCAAGGGCGCGGGCAATCCCGGCCTGACCCACGGCCATCTGACGCTGCCCGACGAATGGAAGTGGAAGATCCGCCACTACATCAACGCCGCGCAGGTGCCGCCGCCGCGCGGCAGCACGCTGCGCGTGTCGCGCCACCCGAATGCCTTCTTCAACCTGGGCTGTGGCGTGCTGGACCTGGCGCTGATCGACGACGAGATCCACGTCACCACGCCCAAGGGCGTGTTCGTGCTGGACTTCCTGATCTTCTCCACGGGCTTTCGCATCGACTGGACCGTGCGCCCGGAATTCGCGCCGCTGGCGCCTCACGTGCGCGCCTGGGGCGACCGGTACGCGCCGCCCGCCGGCGAGGAAGACCAGGAACTGCATGACTCGCCCGACCTGGGCGCCGTCTTCGAATTGCAGGAAAAAGTGCCCGGCGCCTGCCCCGGCCTCGATCGCGTCCACTGCTTCTCGTATCCCGCCGCGCTGACACAGGGCACGATCTCGGGCGATATCCCTGCCATCAGCGAAGGCGCGAAGCGCCTGGCGCAAGGCATCGCCGGCCTCTTCTACCGCGAAGATGTCGCCACGCACTACGCCAACATGGAAGCGTTCTCCGAGCCCGAAGTGTTTGGCGACGAGTGGACGCCAGCCCCGACGCCAGCCCCGACCCCGGCCACGCAGGCGGAGACCGCGCAATGACCGCATGGCTGCTACGCCGCGTGGCGCAGGCCGCCGTGGTCGTGCTCCTGATGACGTTGATCGTTTTCGTGGGCCTGCACGCCATCGGCAACCCCGTCGACATCCTGATCGGCCAGGACGTGGACCAGGTGGACCGCGCGCGCATCATCGCCGAACTCGGCCTGGACAAGCCCCTGTGGCAGCAATACCTGGCCTTCCTGAACGGCGCGTTGCACGGCAACCTGGGCAACAGCTTCGTCTACAACATCCCGGCGATCGAGCTCGTGATCCAGCGCCTGCCGGCAACGCTTGAACTGGCGATCACCGCCCTGTCGTTTGCCGTCATCGTCGGTCTGCCGCTGGGTCTTTTTGCCGGCCTGTACCCCGACAGCCGCGCGTCCAAGATGATCATGGCGGGCAGCATCGTCGGCTTCTCGCTGCCCACCTTCTGGGTGGCGCTGATGCTGATCATGGCGTTCAGCGTGTCGCTCGGCTGGCTGCCGGCCAGCGGCCGCGGCCAGACGGTGGAGTTCCTGGGCTTCCAGTGGTCGTGGCTGACGGCCGACGGCTGGCGCCACCTGATCCTGCCGGCCTTTAACCTGTCGCTCTTCAAGATCTCGCTGGTCATCCGCCTGACCCGCGCCGGCGTGCGCGACGTGATGCCGCTGGACTTCGTGAAGTTCGCGCGCGCCAAGGGCCTGTCGCCCTTCCGCGTGGTCTGTGTGCACGTGCTGCGCAACACCATGATTCCGCTGGTGACGGTGCTGGGCCTGGAGCTGGGATCAACGATTGCGTTTGCCGTCATCACCGAAAGCATCTTTGCCTGGCCCGGCGCCGGCAAGCTGATCCTGGACAGCCTGAACGCGCTGGACCGCCCCGTGATCGTGGCCTACCTGATCGTGGTGGTGTGCCTGTTCGTGACGCTGAACCTGATCGTCGACATTCTGTACAAAGTGCTGGACCCCCGGGTGCGGCTGGAGGCCACGGCATGAGTTCCGTATCCAATACCGCGCAGGCGCCTGCCCTGCGCCGCGAGTCGCCGTGGCGCCGCAACCTGGCCGAGTTCCTGTCGTCCAAGACGGCGGTGCTGGGCCTGGTGGTGGCCACGCTGCTGATCCTGGCCGCCGTGCTGGCGCCCTGGATCTCGCCGCAGAACCCGTATGACCTGCTGCAGATCGACGTGCTGGACTCGCGCCTGCCGCCCGGCACCATGAACGGCCTGGAGACCTTCCACTACTGGCTGGGCACCGACGGCCAAGGCCGCGACTTGTTGTCCGGCATCCTGTACGGCCTGCGCATCAGCCTGATGGTGGGTGTGGGCTCGGCACTGATCGCCGGCGTCATCGGCACGCTGCTGGGTCTGTTGGCCGCCTATGCCGGCGGCAAGGTCGACGCCTTCATCATGCGTCTCGTCGACCTGATCCTGTCGTTCCCGTCGATCCTGGTCGCCATGATGATCCTGGCCTATCTGGGCAAGGGCGTGGGCAACGTGGTGCTGACGCTGGTGATCCTGGAATGGGCCTACTACGCCCGCACCGCGCGCGGCCAGGCCCTGGTCGAGCGCCGCCGCGAGTACGTCGAAGCCGCCCGCTGCCTGGACATTCCCAACTGGCGGATCATGTTGAAGCACATCCTGCCCAACTGCCTGCCGCCGCTGATCGTCATCGGCACCCTGCAGATCGCGCGCGCCATCACGCTGGAAGCGACGCTGAGCTTTCTGGGCCTGGGCGTGCCGGTAACCGAACCGTCGCTGGGCCTGCTGATTTCCAACGGCTTCCAATACATGCTGTCCGGCGAATACTGGATCAGCTTCTACCCCGGCATCGCGCTGCTCATCACCATCGTGGCGATCAACCTGGTGGGCGACCGCCTGCGCGACGTGCTGAACCCGAGGACCCACAAATGACCGACCGCTCCGCCTCGGCTGGCGCGCCGGCCACGCTTGAAGTGCGCAACCTGCGCACCCAGTTCCATACCCGCGCGGGCGTGCTGCCCGCCGTGGATGGCGTCTCTTTTAAGCTGGAACGCGGCAAGATCCTGGGCCTGGTCGGTGAATCCGGCTCGGGCAAGTCCGTCACGGGCTTCTCCATCATGGGGCTGGTCGACGCGCCGGGCCGCATCGCCGGCGGCGAGGTCCTGTTCCAGGGCCGCGACCTGACGAAGCTGGCGCCCCGCGAACTGCGCAAGCTCCAGGGCAATCGCATCGCCATGATCTTCCAGGATCCGATGATGACGTTGAACCCCGTGCTGCGGGTGGACGTCCAGATGATCGAGACCGTGCGCGCCCATAACAAGATGAGCAAGGCCGAGGCCCGCATCCTGGCGCGCGACACGCTGGGCATGATGGGCATCCCCAGCCCCGAGGAACGCCTGCTGGCCTATCCGCATCAACTGTCGGGCGGCATGCGCCAGCGCGTGGCCATTGCCATCGCCATGCTGCACCGCCCGGATCTCATCATTGCCGACGAACCGACCACCGCGCTGGACGTCACCATCCAGGCGCAGATCCTGTCCGAAGTGCAGAAGCTGGCACAGCAGCACGGCACCAGCCTCATCTGGATCACGCACGACCTGTCCGTGGTGGCGGGCCTGGCGGACGACGTCGCCGTCATGTACGCCGGCCGCATCGTCGAACACGGCAAGGTCGACGACGTGCTGGACCGTCCGCAGCATCCGTACACCGTGGGTCTGATCGACAGCCTGCCCAGCAACAATCAGCGCGGCCAGCGCCTGCGCCAGATTCCCGGCATGACGCCGAACCTGCTGCACCTGCCGGCCGGCTGTGCGTTCTCGGCGCGCTGCTCGCGCGCCACTGCCGCCTGCGGCCAGCAACCCGGCATCACCCAAGCCTTACCCGACCACGACGTGCGCTGCTTCCATCCTTCCATCCAGATTCACCGCGAGGTGGCGGCATGAGCGCAACCGCCAATGCCCCCACCCCGCTGATCGACCTGCGCCAGGTCAGCAAGCGCTTCGGCGAACGCAATGTCGGCGCCGCCGGGCGCGCCATGCAATCGCTGGGCCTGTCCAAGCCGCCCGCGATCACGCGCGCCGTGGATCATGTCGACCTGATCGTGAACCCGGGGGAAGTCGTCGGCCTGGTTGGCGAATCCGGCTGCGGCAAGTCCACGCTGGGCCGCATCGCCGCGGGACTGCTCACGCCATCCGGCGGCGAAGTCCGCATCAATGGCAAGCGCCCCGCCGACATGAGCGCCGCCGAGGCCCACGCCGCACGCCTGAAAGTGCAGATGATCTTCCAGGACCCCTACGCCAGCCTCAACCCGCGCCTGCGCGTGGACGAGATCGTCGGCGAGGCGGCCCGCATCCATGGCCTGGTCGGCAATGGCGACTTCGACGACTACGTCAGCACGCAGCTCGAACGCGCCGGGCTGGACCCCGCGCTGCGCCAGCGCTACCCGCACCAGTTCAGCGGCGGCCAGCGCCAGCGCATCGGCATCGCCCGCGCGCTGGCCGTGCAACCGTCCATGCTGGTCTGCGACGAGGCCGTGGCCGCGCTGGACGTGTCGATCCAGGCGCAGATCCTGAACCTGTTCATGGACCTGCGTGAAGAGCTGAACCTGACGTATCTCTTCATCAGCCATGACCTGGGCGTGGTCGAGCACCTGTCCGACCGCGTTGTCATCATGTACCTGGGCCGTGTCGTGGAAACGGCGACCGTGGAAGAAGTCTTCCAGCGTCCCAACCACCCGTACACCCAGGCGCTGCTGGCCGAGATCCCCACCCTGAAATCGCGCCACAAGATCTTTACCGCGATCAAGGGCGAGATCCCCAGCCCGCTCAACCCGCCCACCGGCTGCCATTTCCATCCGCGATGTCCGCATGCGATGCCGCGCTGCAAGACCGAGGTTCCCACGCTGAAGGGAATCGCCATCAACCACCTGAGCGCCTGTCACCTGAACGACATGGCCTGACGATCACTGGCCGCGGCCCGACCGCCGCGGCCGCTGGACCAACTCCGTTCCCCCTCTACCAAGGATCCCGGACAATGAAACGCCTGATTCTCTCGACCCTCACCGCCGCCATCCTGGGTGCCTCGGCCGCTGCCTCCGCCGACAACCTGTCGATCGGCTTTGCCGACCCGCTGTCGTCGCTGGACCCGCAACTGAACAACCACGCCGGCGACCGCTCGGTGGCCCTGCACTTCTGGGACCTGCTGATCGAGAACAAGTGGAATAAGCTGCAGCCGGGTCTGGCCGTGAGCTGGAAGCCGCTCGACAACACCACGTGGGAATTCAAGCTGCGTGAAGGCGTCAAGTGGCAGGACGGCACGCCCTTCACCGCCGACGACCTGATCTACTCCTACACGCGCGCCCGCGGCGTGCCCGGCAGCGTCGCCACCTACGCCGGCTACCTGCGCACCATCGACACGATGACCGCCAAGGACCCGCTGACGCTCATCGTCAAGACCAAGGCGCCGAACCCCGACCTGCCGCTGAACCTGGCGTCCATCCACGTCGTCAGCAAGCACGTCGGCGAAAAGTCGTCGACCGAAGACTACAACTCGGGCAAGGCCATGGTCGGCACCGGCCCCTACAAGTTCGTCTCGTACACGCCCGGCGACCGCGTCCTGATGGAACGCAACGACGCCTACTGGGGCGACAAGCAGACCTGGGAAAAGGTCAACTACCGCTACATCAACAACGCCGCCGCCCGCACCGCCGCGCTGCTGGCCGGCGACGTGGATGTGATCGACAAGGTCTCGGTGTCCGACCTGGCCAAGCTGCAAAAGGCCTCTAACATCTCGGTCTATCCGTACGACGGCCTGCGCGTCATGTTGCTGCAACCCAGCTTCAACCCCGCGCCCAACCAGTACATCACCGACAACAATGGCAAGCCGCTGGACAAGAACCCGCTGCTGGACGTGCGCGTGCGCCAGGCGCTGAACCTGGCCATTAACCGCAAGGCCATCACCGACCGCATCCTGCAAGGCGCCGCCACCGAAGCCAACCAGTGGATGCCCAAGGGCACCTTCGGCTACAACCCCGAGATCAAGGACATCCCGAACGACGTCGCGCAAGCCAAGAAGCTGCTGGCTGAAGCGGGCTTCCCGGATGGCTTCAAGCTGACCATGCACGTCCCCAACGACCGCTACCCGCAAGGCCCGGAAACGGCCCAGGCGGTCGCGCAGTTCTGGACCCGCGTGGGCGTGAAGACGCAAGTGGAAGTCGTGCCGTGGGCCGTGTACTCGGGCCGCGCCAACAAGAACGAATTCGCCGTCAGCATGCTGGCGTGGGGCAACGGCACGGGTGAAGCCAGCTACGCGCTGGTCAACATCCTGGCCACCGTCGACGCCAAGAAGGGCCTGGGCGCCTCCAACTGGGGCCACTACACCAACGCCAAGGTCGACGCCGCGCTGGAGCAATCCACCTCGGAATTCGACGTGGCCAAGCGTGAAGCCGTCCTGCGCGACTCCGTCAAGCTCGTGTCCGATGACGTCGGCATCATCCCGCTGTTCCACTACAAGAACATCTGGGCGACCAAGAAGGGCCTGAAGGTCACGCCGATGACCAGCGACCGCACGGCCGCCATGATGGTCACCAAGGTCTCGGACAAGTAAGCCATGGCGCCGACCCTGACCATCACCCCCGCCGACGCCCTCATCGACGTCCCGCGCCAGATCCGAGTCGAACACGTGGCGCCCGGCGCGACCGTCGAGATCACCGCCCTCACCCGCCGCAACGGCGTGGTCTGGCAAGCCCAGGCCGCCTACACGGCGGGCGAGGACGGCGTGGTCGACCTGACCCGCGATGCGCCCGTCTCGGGCGACTACACCGGCTTGTCCCCGATGGGGCTGGTCTGGGCGCAGTCCCCCGACGACGGCAAGAGCCGCGAGTACTTCAACCACCCGGTGACCGGCGCGCTGGTCACCGACGTGGTGGCCCGCGTCGAAGGCGCAGAAGCCCGCGCCACGTTCACGCAGCGCCTGGCGTCCGACGGCGTCACGCGCGTCGAAGTCCGCGAGGAAGGCCTGGTCGGCACCCTGTACCTGCCCGCCG
Source organism: uncultured Achromobacter sp. (assembly GCA_966111495.1). Lineage (GTDB taxonomy): Bacteria > Pseudomonadota > Gammaproteobacteria > Burkholderiales > Burkholderiaceae_B > Achromobacter. Next base: position 15,216 of record CBHWAL010000022.1, read on the forward strand.
GCAGTGCCCCGGGGTTGCATCCCGCCGTCATGATCCTGAACGGCTCCGGCGGCGGCATCAACGAACCGCGCGCCGCCTTGTACGCCTCGCGCGGTTACGCGGCCTTCGCGCTGGCGTACTTCAAGGCCCCGGGCCTGTCGGACTACATTTCGAACACCCCGCTCGAATACTTCCAGACCGGCCTGCGCTGGCTGCGCAAGAAGGTCCAGCCCAAACACGACTTCGTCGCCATCAGCGGCCAGTCGCGCGGCGGCGAACTGGTGCTGCTGTTGGGCGCCACCTTCCCCAAGGAAATATCGGCGGTCGTGGCTTATGTGCCCGGCGCCGTCGTCCACAGCGGCCAGAACGCCTGCGACCCCAAGATCGGCCGCGAAGGCCCCACGTGGCTGCTGGGCGGCAAGCCCATTCCCCACGTCTGGGAAAACAACCGCACCGCCACCTGGGCCCCTTTCGATGAAGGCCCCGCGCCGCATCGGCATGAGAAGGCCATCCTGACCGCGTTGCAAGACCCCGACGCCGTCGCCCGCGCCCGCATCCGCGTCGAAGACATTGAAGGTCCGGTCATGCTGCTGTCCGGCACCGACGACGGCTCGTGGCCGTCCAGCCTGTACTCGAAAATGGTGCAGGACAAGCTGGCCGACGTGCAGCACCCGTATCCGGTCAAGTGGCTGGATTACGAGAACGGCGGCCACTCCATCCTGTTTCCCTACGTGCCCACCACACAGCTCGTGTATGCCCACCCCGTGTCGGGAAAGATCAGCACCAGCGGTGGCAACCCCAAGGACAACGCCCGCGCCGACCAGGAATCCTGGGAAGGCGTGACGTCGTTCCTGGATGCGGCAGTAAAGGCCAAGGGCGCGGCGGCTGGGACGGCGGCTTCCACCGCAAACGACGCGCGCAACGCCGGCTGAACGAAACTTTAGGAGACCTCTTCCATGGCACAACAACCCATCGTCTACGACATCACCAAAGACATCGTCGACCAGCTCGTGGGCCTGACGCCCGGCACGCAGACCTTTGACGTGCGCCACAAGCGCGACAAGGTCGCCGCCGCCACGCAAGGCAGCTACGATGCCCTGTTTGACCCGGCCCTGCCCGGCCTGTCGCAGGCCGACCGCCTGCTGGTCGCGCTGTATGCAACGCGCATCACCCCGTCGCCGTTGCTGGCTGCACACTACCGCGCCCGCGCGGTGGAAGCTGGCGCCGCGGCAGCGGACATCGCCGTCGCTGAATCGGGCAAGCCGGCCGACGCCGCCAACCCGCGACTGGCCGCCGTGCTGGAATACACGCGCAAGCTGATTGAAAAGCCCGTTGAAGGCGACGAAGCCGCGCTGAAGACGCTGCCGGCTGCGGGGGTATCGACGCCTGCGGTTGTTACCTTGTCGCAGCTGATCGCGTTCCTGTCGTATCAGACGCGGCTGGTGGCGGGATTGGTGGCGATGAAGGCGGCTGAGGGTCAGAACGCCGGTTCTGCCGCCGCCGATGCGACCGCCGTGGTCAACCCCGGCAACACCGAACCCGGCGACGTCATCAAGGCCCACGGCTTCACCAATGAAGTCCTGGAATGGAAGGCCTGGCTCGACGTCGTGAACGTCGACACCGCCACGCCCGAACAGATCGCCGTCCTGGAAGAAAGCCACCCCAAGGCCAAGGTCTCGGACTACTACCTGTTCCTGGTCCATCAGCCGGAAATCCTGCGCCAACGCTCCACGGCCTTCAACGCCATCATGTACGCCCCGGGCGGCATGTCGCGCGCCGAACGCGAACTGGGCGCCACCGTCGTGTCGCGTGTGAACGGCTGCGTGTACTGCGCGTCGGTGCATGCACAGCGCTTCGAGCAACTCGCCAAGCGCAATGATGTGATTGGACAGGTGTTTGAGGATCCGATCACGGCTGGCACCACGAAGCGTGAACAGGCGATTGGGAAGTTCTCGATTCAAATCACCGAAGCGCAGGCTGACGTGAATGCGGACAGCATCAAAGCGTTGAAGGACGTCGGACTGAATGACGGTGAAATCCTGGACCTGCTGCATTCGGACGCGATCTTTGCGTGGGCGAATCGCTTGATGCTGAATCTGGGTGAGCCCGTCCTCGTGACGGTCTGACGCGCACCGTCGACCTAGGTGTCTGACACCCCCACGAGATATCCGTCGCACTGCGAACACGTTCCCGGGGTGTCAGACACCGGCCCAAACCGTCCAAATTCACCCGGTGTCAGACACGCGCATAAGCTCGTGTCGACTCCCTCGCCTGCCCATACGGGTGTCAGACACGCGGAGGGTTACACTGTTCCTTCCCGCACTCCACGCGCCCCGCCCCAGCGGGGCGCTTTGCCTTTCCCCATGTCCGAAAAAACCCACGACATCCGCCCCGGCCAGTCGATCGAACTGCTAAAGGCCCTGCACATCCTGACCCGCGACGGCAAGATGAACCAGGACAGCCGCCGCAAGCTCAAGCAGGTCTATCACCTGTTCCAGTTCATCGAGCCGCTGCTCAAG
>CBHWAL010000023.1:0-17638 GCA_966111495.1 uncultured Achromobacter sp.
CGCACTGGCACGCGCTGGACCACCTTGATCCAGTTGCCGGTGGCGTTCTGCGCCGGCAGCAGCGAGAAAGCGCTGCCCGTGCCCGCTTCCTGGCCCAGCACGCGGCCGTGATAAACCACGCCGCCCCCGTACAGATCGGTGGTCAACTTGACGGGCTGGCCGATGCGCACATTGCGCAATTGCGATTCCTTCAGGTTGGCCGTGACCCACAGCTGATCCAGCGGCACCACCGACATCAGCGGCGCGCCGGCCGCCACGCGCTGTCCGACCTGCACGCCACGCTTGGTCACCACGCCGCCCACCGGCGCAGGGACCTTGGTCCGCGCAAGCGCCACGCTGGCATTGCGCAGTTGCACGGCCGCAGCCTGCACTTCCGGGTGCGATTCGACCGTCGTGCCGTCGATCAGGGCATGGTTGCGCTTGAGCTGTTCGTTCGCAACGTCCAGTGCGGCGCGCGCGGTGCGTACGGCCTGTTGCGCATGGACCAATTCCTCGCCGGGAATGGCTCCGATCTTGGCCAGCGCAGACCGCCGCGACACGTCCTCCTGCGCGCGGGCCAGGTCGACCTTGCGCAGCGCCACGGTGGCGCCGTCCTGCCCGGCCATCGCAAACTGGCCGCGCACCTGCCGCACGCTGCGCGCCAGATTCGCGCGCGCGGCGTCCAGCGCCAGTTGCGCGTCCACGCCGTTCAGCTCGATCAGGACCGCGCCCGCCTCGACCCTGTCGGTGTTGTCGGCGCGGATCGCGGTCACCACGCCGCCGACCTGCGGCGTCACCTGCACGACGTTGCCTTCGACATAGGCGTCTTCCGTCGACACCCAACGGCCGTCGGAATACTCGGCATAGGCGCCGCCCAGGACGGTGACGGCCAGGATCGCGGCGCCGCCGACGGCAACTTTGCGGGCCAGGCTGCCGCGCGGACGGGAGGATGAGGACGGCTGGGTCGGGGTGGTTTCGGGCTTCATGGCTTGCGGGGAGTCGGTTTGGGAAGGGGCGGATGGATGGGGATGGCGGTTCATGTCTCGGGCACGTAGCCCCCGCCCAGCGCCCGGATCAGTTCCAGATGCAGCGCCCGGTTGCGCGTGTCCAGTTCGATCAGCAAATGCTTTTGCTGCAGCACCTGGCCTTCGGCGGACAGCACCTGCAGATAGCTGCCCACGCCGCTGCGGTAGCGCGCGGACGCCATGTCGTAGGCTTCCTGCGTCAACCTAAGCGCTTCCTGTTGCTGGGCCGCACGCTCGGCCTGCCAGCGCAGCGACACCAGCTGGTCCACCACGTCATGCAACGCCGTGACCAGCGTGCCGTTGTATTGCTCGACCGCCACGTCATACTCGGCCTGCCGCGCGCCCAGGTTGCCGCGCAGCCGGCCGCCGTCAAAGACCGGCAGCGAGATCGCCGGGCCGATGCCCAGCACGCGGCTGCCGGCGTTCAGCAGGTCCGACAGGCCCAGGCTTTGCAGGCCGGCAAACGCCGTCAGACTGACGTTGGGATAGAACTGCGCGCGGGCAACCTTGATCTCTTCGCCGGCCGCTTCCACGCGCCAGCGCTGCGCCACTACGTCCGGACGGCGGCCGATCAGTTCCGCCGGCACCGTCGTGGGGATCGCGCCGGCAAAACCGCCGCGCAGCGACGGCCGGCGCACCTGAATGCCCGCGTCCGGCCCGCGGCCCACCAGCGCCGCCACCTGATTGCGCGTCAGCGCGATCTGTTCGTTGAGTGCGGCGATGCGTTCGCGCGTCGCGGGCAGCGCCGCTTCGGCCTGCTTCATGTCCAGGCGCGAATCCAGCTGCGCGTCGACGCGGCGCTGGGTCAGCTTGAGCGTGTCCTCGCGCTGGCGCAGCGAATCTTGGGCCAGGTCGCGCAGCAGATACGCGGTGTCCAGCTTCAGATACGCGCGCACCAGCGACGTCGTCAACATCAGTTCGGCGGCATGGCGGTCCACCTCGGCGGCCTGCGCGCGCTGAAGTGCGGCGTCCAGCGCCGCCCGGTTCTTGCCCCAGAAGTCGATCTCGTAGCCCACGCCCGCCTGCAGGTCGGCCGTCCAATCCCAGGAGCCAGCCAACGGCTGCGGCGTGGTGCTGTGCTCGCTGAAACGCTGGCGGGTCGCGCGGCCATTCAGATTGCCCTGCGGTGACAGCGGCGCCCCCGCGACGCCGGCCAGCGCATCCGCCTGCCGCACCCGCGCGGCCGCGACCCGCAGACTCGGCTGCTCGGCCAGCGCGGATTCCACAAGCTGGTTCAGTTGCGCGTCGCCGAAACTTTCCCACCACGCCTCGGTCGGCCATGCAGCCGGGGACACCGGCGTCCCGTCAAGCGACGCGGTCGCCGCCAGCTGATTGGCGCTGCCCACCGTCGAATGGGTATGCAGGTCGCCCGTGCTGGCGCAGCCGGCCAGCAGCAGCGCCGACAGGGTCAGGCCAAGGATGCGCCCGGGGCGCCTTGGGCTCAGGAGAGTTGGGGAAGAGACTTGCATGGTGAAGGGGCCTTTCTTTTGCTCAGGCTGTATATGCCTAGGCAGATAAATAGATAAAAAAATCGGCGGACCTGGGAACCGCTAGTCCGCCCGCGCGTTGATCAGGATGCGTGACAGCAGCTTTTGCAGCAGTTCCGCTTCCGCTTCGGAAAACCCGCCCAGCAACCTGCGAAACGCCACCTCGGTGAGCTGCCGTGCCTGGGGGAATACCGCCTTGCCCTGCTCCGTGAGTTCGATCAGCGAACTGCGGCGGTCAGACTCGTTTTCCACCCGGCGGATGAAGCCCTTGGCGGCGATCCGATCCAGCAGCCGGGTCATCGCGCCCGAGTCATAGGCCAGGACGCGGCAGAAGTCGCTAAGCGTGCGGCCCCACCCCTCGACGATGCAATTGAGCACGACATACTGCTGAACGGTGATCTGCAGCGGGGCCAACTCGCGGTCCAGCGCTTCGTGAATGCCGTTGCGCACGGAGGTCACCAGGAAACCCAGTTTGCCGGTGCACAGTTCGTCCAGTACGGAAGGTTTTGGGTTGCTCATGATGGGCCTGGCGCGTAGTCGTTGGAATCAACGGAGGCATATTAGCTGCCTAGGCAGTTACTTAGCAAGCGGAATCTGACGGTGCGTCCCGGATGACATACGCTCGTTGGCCCCGTGCCCGCGGGGCATCACCCGATTCCGATCCGCCGCGCCCCCTCGCGGAACAGCGCCTGCGTGTCCGGCTCCAGCCGGAACGACGCTAGAAAGTCGTCGACCCGATAGGACGGCTGCGCCTTGCGGATGGCGGGCAGAAAGCCCAGCGCCTCGTCGGTCCTGCCGGCCAGCGACAGACAGCACGCGGCAATCGCCAGGATGTGCACGTGCGCGTTGGGCCGCGCGGCCGCCTTGACCGCCCATCCAGCCGCCTCGTCGATCCTGCCCAGCCGCACCAGCGCCAGCGCGCGCACGGCCAGCATGCCGAAGAGCAGCGGATCAAAGGGGCTCAGATGCCGGGAATGGTCGGATGCGCCGATGGCGGCCTCTGCGTCGCCCATCTGGCAGTCGACGAAACCCAGCGTGTAATGGCCCAGCGCGAAGTTCGGGCTGAGGTCCACGGCAATTTGCAGTTCACTGACCGACTGGTCCTGGCTGCCGCGCAGCCACAGCGCCCGCCCCATCGCCCAATGCGCTGCCGGATCCCGGTCATCGGCGATGAGACTTTGGCCAGCGGTTTCGAATGCCCGATCGATGGCGCCGCCCTGCTCATCCCAGCGCTGGAACGCCGTCTGCCAATGCGTGAACGACAAGCCCGCGTAGGCCCGCGAAAACGTCGGGTCCAGCCGCACTGCCAACTCGAAGAAATGCCGCGCCTGCTCGTTGTCAGTGCGGTTGAACCGGTACATGTGCCACAGGCCCCGGTGATGCGCCTGCCATGCGTCCAGCGAATTGGGCGGCGTCAGGATCGCGCGGTTACGCTCGGCGGCCTCAATTTCAATATCGACGGACGCCACGATCCGGTTGCCGATCTCGTCCAGCGCCAGCAGCGCGTCATCGAACGGGTGGTCAAGGACATCAGCCCAGACGATGCGCGCCGTGCGCGAATCGACCAGTTGCACGTCCACGGCAAGCCGCTGCCCGTGACGCCGCAGCGAGCCGCTGACGACGTAATCCACGTTGAGTGTGCGGCCCGCTTCCTCCGGTCCCACGCTGCGCTGATCCAGCGCAAACACGGTGCCCTGCGCGATGACGAACAGGCTGCGCAGCTTCGCCAGCCGCGCGATGACGTCGAAAGCCAGGCCGTCTGCCAAGCCGCCGCGTACGCCCGCCTGTGCGGACCGGTCCTCGAACGGCATGACTGCGATAGACGCGCGCCCGCGCCGGTCCGGGAGGGGGTCGGAGAGGCGGGAAAGTCCATCTCTTTCCGCAACCTGTCCGGGCCCCTGTCCGTCTGCCGGTGTCTGCCCGGGACGCTGTCCTCCTGCCGCTGGCTCTGCCGTGAACTGCGCAGATGTCTCTGCCGTGAATGGCGCGGCGGTCTCCGACGTGATCGTTGCCGCGGTCTCTCCAACCCGCAGCCCTGCTGCCGGCATACCCACCAGATCCGAGGCATGACTCGGGACCTGCCCCGACGCCTGCACGCCGCCCGCCCGTCGGGCGCGCACGTCGCGCCACGCCTCGCGCAGCCGCCTACCGTCCAGCCCCTCGGCCTCAAACGCGCGCACGGCCGCAGCCAGATGCTCCTCGCCTTCGCGCCATTGCCCGCGCAGTCCCAGCGCGTCCAGCATCAGTTCATGCGCCTGTGAATCGAACGGGGCCAGTTGCAGCCATTTGTCCAGGCAGGCGAAGCGTTCTTGCGCGCCTGCCGGCAGGCTCGCGGCCTGATGTGCCAGCACGGCCGCATGGCAGGCCCGCAGCCGTCGCCGCTGCGCGGTCAGCCAGCTATGAAAGAACGGGCTGCGGCCGATCTCCAACCCTTCCAGGAAATCACCCTTGAACAGCGCCGACAGGTCGCGCAGCCTTTCCGGGCTCGCCTTGTCGATGCCATCCTGCATCGCCGCGCCGATGTCGATGACATCCACGAGGCAATCGGACAGATCCAGCCGCACGGCGTCCTGCACCGTCTCGACCCGGCGCCGGCCCGGTTCGTCCAGGAGGCCGCGCGCCTTGCTCAGGCACCAGCGCAACTCACCGCGCGGATCGTTCGGAATGTCCCACAGCAATTCGCACAGGTGCGAGCGCATCACAGCGTTCGGGGCCAGCGCCACGTAGGCGATCAGCGCCCGGAGCTTGCGCGATGGCGGCAACGCCAGCGGCGCGCCGCCCCGGCTGATCGCCATCGGCCCCAGCATGCGCACATGGATGCCCGCTCGGGTCGAATCCACGGCAGATTCCACGCCCGCTACCACGCTCGCCTCCACGCCCGGTTTTTATCGTTGTTTCCGGGGCGCACGGCACGCGAATTCCTTCGCGGCGCTGGTTGCACTACCCCGGCGCGCTGGCAATGGATGCCGTCGCGCACCCCACGCAATAACGGAGACTCACCATGTCCATTTCCTCCCTTGCCACCAGTGACGTGCGCGAAACCGCACAGCCCGACCTGGCCGCCTTGAAGACCCGCCAGCAGGGCACCTGGTCCTCCGGGGACTACGCCGTCGTCGGCACCACGCTGCAGATCGTAGGAGAACAGCTTTGCGAAGCCCTTGATGTCCGCGCCGGCCAGAAGGTGCTGGACGTTGCCGCCGGCAACGGCAATGCCACGCTGGCCGCCGCCCGCCGCTGGTGCGACGTCACATCGACCGACTACGTGCCCGCGCTGCTGAGCCGCGGCCGCGAACGCGCCGCCGCGGAACGCCTGAAGATCGAATTCCAGGAGGCGGACGCCGAGGCGCTGCCCTTCCCCGACGCCGCGTTCGACGTCGTCATGTCGACCTTCGGGGTGATGTTCACGGCCGACCAGGACAAGGCCGCGTCCGAACTGATGCGCGTGTGCAAGCACGGTGGCAAGATCGGCCTGGCCAACTGGACGCCCGACGGCTTCATCGGCCAGATCTTCAAGACTATCGGCAAGCACCTGCCCCCGCCCGCCGGCGTCAAATCTCCCGCGCTGTGGGGCACCAAGGCGCGCCTCGAAGAGATGTTCGGATCGCAAGCCGCGTCGATTCAGTGCGAGCCGCGTCACTTCGTGTTCCGCTACCGCTCGCCGGAGCACTGGATTCAGGTCTTCAAGACCTACTATGGCCCGCTGCTCAAGGCCTTCGGCGCACTGGAACCGGCGGCGCAGATGGCGCTGACGGCCGACATCACCGCGCAACTCGAGCGCTTTAACCGCTCTGGCGATTCGACGGTCGTGGTGCCCAGCGAGTACATGGAAATCGTGGTCACCCGCCGGTGATCGCGCGGCAATCTCCGCCTCGCAAAAGGCGGGGATTGCCTGGCGGTCGGCTGTGTGGTCCTGGGCGAAAGGCCTGCCCGGCGGTCCGCCGGCCAGCGCCGGGCACCGTTTGTTGCGGAACCCTCGTTGAAGTTGGCTGCGGGGGGCCCCGCCGCTGCCGCACTGGGTGCGAGCCCATAGCCGAAATAATACGCCCGCGATCCGCCGATTGGCACAGATGCGGACGCGTAGGACTGAAGGAGGTGTCTGACACCAGCCCAAAACGTAGGACCGAATGAGGTGTCTGACACCAGCCCAAAACGTAGGACTGAATGAGGTGTCTGACACCCTGGGGAGACGGTCGTCGTGCCCAGGACTTGCCCCAAGGGTGTCAGACACCGGGCCACATGGAACACCGGGGCCACATCAAGGGCGTCAAACACCAGGCCACATGCGCGCCGGCGCCCCTACGGCAGGTTCTCCCGGAATATCACCTGGCTACGCGCCAACTCCACCCCGTTCATCGCGCTGCGCTTATCCCGCAGATTGCTGAAAATGCGCACGCAGCTCATCAGCGCTTCCATCGGACTCTGTGTGATCACGGCGTCCATCGTGCCGTCGATCAGCAGCGACCGGGTATCCGGCGTTAACCCATGCCCGATGAAAACAACCCGGTGCTGCTGCCCCGCCTCTTTCAACGCACGCGCCACGCCGTCCGACGCACCGCCGATGTTGTAAATCCCGGCCAGCTGGGGAAATTGCTCCAGCAGCTGCCGCGTCTGCTCGTAGTTGCGTTGCGCGTCGTCATAGCCTTCGCGCAGGTCGACCACCTGCATCGCCTGGAACTGTTCGGCATAGAGCTGCAGAAACCCGCTTTCCCGCTCTTCATGGGCACGGTAATGCCGTGACCCCGCGATCAGCGCCACGTGCGCCGCGCGCAACCCGATGAAGCGAGCGATCAAATAACCGGCCGTGCGCCCCGCCGCGCGGTTGTCCAACCCCACATACGCCGTGCGCGCGCTGTTGGCGATGTCCGAAATCACCGTCACTGTCGGCACGCCCTGCTGCGCCAGCGCGTTCACGGCCTCGCGCACCACCGGGTGCTCCAGCGCCATGAATGCAATCCCGTCGGCCCGCTTGCCATGTTTGGCCAGCGCCTGCGCCAGCGCGTCGGGATTGAAGCTTTCCACGTACTCGACATGGCACTTCGCATTGAGCGGCGCAAAGTGCTCGTGCGCGAAGCTGACGGTGTCGCCCAGCATGCGCAGGTAGCGGTTGCTGCCGCGCGGCAGCAGGAACACCAGCCGCATCGGCTCGGGCGCGGGGGCCGCGTACACCTCGTCGTCCGGCAGGTAATCCAGATCGATAGCGGCCTTGAAGACCTTTTGCGCCGTGGCCGGGCGCACGCCGGGCCGGCGGTTCAGCACGCGATCGGCCGTGGCGGTCGACACGCCGGCGCGGGCGGCCACGTCGGCCAGCCGGGCAAGTCCACGAGGGGAGGCGATTCTATTCACATCAAAAACCATCATGAATAAGATTTGACGATGATAGCGCCTATTCACTATTGTCCACAGTGCCGCATGGCTCAGGCGGTTTTGTGGCACATCAAAAAACATCATAAGTAAGACAACGGAGACAACCATGAAGCTGCTTACTCGCCGCAGTGCCCTGCGCCGCCTTTGCGCGGTCCCCGCCCTTGCCGTCGCCGGCACCGGCTTTCCGCTGATCGCCCGCGCCGCCGATTATTTGCTCAAGTACGGCAACAACCTGCCGGTGACGCATCCGCTGAACATCCGCGCGCAGGAAGCGGCCGAACGCATCCTCAAGGAAAGCAACGGACGCGTCGACATCAAGATCTTCCCGAACAACCAGCTTGGCGGCGACACCGACATGCTGGCCCAGGTGCGTTCGGGCGGCATCGACTTCTTCACGCCGTCCGCCCTGGTGATCGCCACGCTGGTGCCGGTGGCCGCCATCAACGCCGTCGGCTTCGCGTTCAAGGACTACGACCAGGTCTGGAACGCCATGGACGGCGCGCTGGGCGCCCACGTGCGCGCCGCCATTGCGCAGCGCAAGCTCTACGCCTTTGAAAAGATGTGGGACAACGGTTTCCGCCAGACCACCAGCAGCAAGGGCCCGGTCAACACGGCCGCCGACATGGATGGCCTGAAGATCCGCGTGCCGGTGAGCTCGCTGCCGATCTCCATGTTCAAGGGCCTGGGCGCCGCGCCTGCCAGCCTGCAGTTCAGCGAGGTCTACTCGTCGCTGCAGACCAAAGTGGTGGACGCGCAGGAAAACCCGTTGCCCATCATCCAGGTCGCCAAGCTGTACGAAGTGCAGAAATACTGCTCGCTGACCAAGCACATCTGGGACGGCTACTGGTTCATCGCCAACGGCCGCATGTGGGAAGGCCTGCCCGCCGACCTGAAGACGGTTGTGGCGCGCGGCATCAATGAAGCGGGCCTGGCCCAGCGCGAAGACATCAAGAAGCTCAACGCCTCGGTGCAGGCAGACCTGGAAGCCAAGGGCCTGGTGTTCAACCAGCCGTCCGCCGACAGCTTCCGCGAACAGCTGCGCACCGCGGGCTTCTACAAGGAATGGCAAGGCCGGTTCGGCAACGAGGCCTGGGGCTTGCTGGAGCAGTCCGTCGGCAAGCTGGCCTGAGGTCGCGCGCCATGTCCTCCCTGTCCGCTCCCCACGCCGCGGCGCCTGCGCTGCCGGCCAATCCCCTGCGCCGGGCGGCCGGCGCGCTCGATAGCGTGCTGGGCACCGTGGTCGAACACGTTGCCGCAGCCATCGTGCTGGTCGAGATCCTCGTCCTGTTTGCTGGCGTGGTGGCGCGCTACGCGTTCCACAGCCCGCTGGTCTGGTCCGACGAACTCGCCTCCATCCTGTTCCTCTGGCTGTCCATGCTGGGCGCCGTCGTGGCGTTGCGGCGCGGCGAGCACATGCGCATGACCGCGCTGGTGAACAACGTCAGTCCCGCGCGGCGCGCGCAGCTTGAAACCGCGGCGCTCGCGGCCTCGCTGGCCTTCCTGGTGCTGATCCTGGCGCCCGCCATCGAATACGCGCATGAAGAGCACTTCATCATCACGCCCGCGCTGGAGCTCAGCAATGCCTGGCGCGCCGCGGCGATTCCGGTGGGCATGGGGCTGATGGGCATCATCGCACTGCTGCGCCTCCTGCGCACGCAGCCGCTGCCGCAGGTCGCAATGGCGCTGGCTGGCGTGGCCGCGGTCGTCGGGCTCTTCTGGATGGCGCAGCGGCTGTTCGGGGGGCTGGTCAAGCTGAACGTGGTGTTGTTCTTCGTGGGCATCGTCGCCGCCACCGTGTTTTCGGGCGTGCCGATTGCCTTCTCGTTCGCCCTTGCCACCTTCTCGTACCTGGCGCTGACCACCAACACGCCGATGGTCGTCATGGTGGGCCGGCTGGACGAAGGCATGTCGCACCTGATGCTTCTGGCGGTGCCGCTCTTCATCTTCCTGGGCTCGCTGATCGAAATGACCGGCATGGCGCGCGCCATGATCCAGTTCCTGGCCAGCCTGCTCGGCCACGTTCGCGGCGGGCTGTCGTACGTGCTGATCGGCGCCATGTATCTGGTGTCCGGCATCTCGGGTTCCAAGATCGCCGACATGGCGGCCATCGCGCCCGTGTTGTTCCCCGAAATGAAAAAGCGCGGCGCCAAGCCCGGCGATCTGGTCGCCCTGCTGTCCGCCACCGGCGCGCAGACCGAGACGATTCCGCCGTCCATCGTGCTGATCACCATCGGTTCGGTGACCGGCGTGTCGATCGCCGCGCTGTTCACGGGCGGCTTGCTGCCCGCCGTCGTGCTGGGCCTGGCCCTGTGCGGCGTGGTCTGGTGGCGCTACCGCAAGGAAGACCTGAGCCTCGTCCAGCGCTTCACCTTCAAGGAGATCGGCCGCTTCTTCATGATCGCGCTGCCCGCCGTGGCCCTGCCCTTCGTGATCCGCGCCGCCGTCGTCGAAGGCGTGGCGACCGCCACCGAGGTCTCCACCATCGGCATCGTGTACTCCGTCGTCGTGGGCCTTGTGATCTACCGCTGCTTCGACTGGGCGCGAGTGAAGCCCATGCTGATCGAGACCGCCTCCCTGTCCGGCGCCATCATGCTGATCGTGGGCTGCGCAACCGCCATGGCGTGGGCGCTGACGCAATCGGGTTTCTCGGGCGACCTGGCCAAGCTGATGGCGGGCATGCCCGGCGGCAGCTACGGCTTCCTGGCCGTCTCCATCGTGGCCTTCATCATCCTGGGCAGTGTGCTGGAAGGCATTCCCGCCATCGTGCTCTTCGGTCCGCTGCTGTTCCCGATCGCGGTGCAGGCCGGCGTGCACGAGGTCCACTACGCCATGGTCGTGATCTTCGCGATGGGCATTGGCCTGTTCGCACCGCCCTTCGGTGTCGGCTACTACGGCGCCTGCGCCATCAGCCGGGTCGATCCCAACGAGGGCATCCGCCCGATCTGGGGCTACATCGGCGCGCTGCTGATCGGCCTGATCGTCGTGGCCGCCTTCCCCTGGTTCTCCATCGGTTTCCTGTGACGCGACGCGGCCCCTTGCGGGCCGCGCCCTTCCCGTCTCTCAGCCACCCCTTTTAAAAAGATCCAACATGAGTCGTTTCCTGGGCGAGATCCGCCAACTCGGTTATGTCGTGCACGACATCGAAGCCGCCATGGACTACTGGAGCACCAAGCTAGGCGTGGGTCCCTGGTACTACAACCCGCGCGTGCCTATCGTCAACTACCAGTACGACGGCGAAAGCCACGAGCCGCACAACTCCGTCGCCCTGGCCAACTCCGGCTACGTGCAGGTCGAACTGATCCAGACCCGCAACGACGTGCCTTCCATGTACCGCGACTTCCTGCAAGCCGGCCGCACCGGCCTGCAGCACGTCGCCTACTGGACCGAAAGCTACGACGCCGATCTCGAGCGCCTGCTGGCGCAGGGCTTCAAGCCCAAGATGAGCGGCGAAGTCGGCGAAAAAGGCCGCTTCATCTACTTCGACACCGAATACCACCCCGGCACCGTCATCGAGCTGTCCGAAGTGGCCGGCCCCAAGGGCCGCCTCTTCGACCTGATCCGCGAAAGCTCGGTGAACTGGGACGGCAAGGACCCCGTCCGCGCCTTTCCCGACCTGAGCCGCCTCTGATACACCCTGCCGCACTCCGCCACCATGAATTCCCAATCGTTTTCCGCCACCTACCTGATTGAAACCCCCGTTGACCCGGCCAAGGTCGCGGAGGTCATGGCCGGCGAGCAGTCCTGCGGCACCTTCACGCGCGTGCAGGGCGAAACCGACGAGCTGCGCGCCCGCGCACGCGCCCGTATCGAATCCATCGAAACGCTGGAAACCGTCGACACGCCCAGCCTGCCCAACGCGTACCTCGCGCGCCAGCCGGGGGGCATGCCGGCCAAGTTCCAGCGCGCGCGGATTCGCATCGCGTTTCCCGTCGCCAACGTGGGCGCCAACCTGCCCACGCTCGCGGCCACCGTCGGCGGCAACCTGTACGACCTGGGCGAAGTCACCGGCCTGCGGCTCGAAAGCATGGAGCTGCCCGCCAATTACCGCGCCCAGTTCGACCTGCCGCAAGTCGGCATTACCGGCACGCGCGCGTTGACCGGCGTGGACAAGGGCCCGCTGGTCGGCACCATCATCAAGCCCAACGTCGGCCTCTCGCCCGAGCAGACCGCGCATCTGGTGGCGCAGCTGTGCGCGGCCGGCGTGGACTTCATCAAGGATGACGAGGTGTGCGCCAACCCGGCCCACGCGCCGCTCGCCCAGCGCGTCGCGGCAGTCATGGCCGTCGTGCGCGCGCACCGCGAACGCACCGGCCGCAACGTGATGGTCGCGTTCAACATCACCGACGAAACCGACGCCATGCGCCGCCACGCCGACCTGATCGAACGCGAAGGCGGCACCTGCGTCATGGCCAGTCTGAACTGGTGCGGCTATTCGGCCATCCAGACCCTGCGCCGCAGCACGCCGCTGGCGTTGCACGGTCATCGCAATGGGTTCGGCGCACTGTCGCGCCATCCGCTGCTGGGCATGGGGTTTCAGGCGTATCAGACGCTGTGGCGGCTGGCCGGTGTGGACCACATGCACGTGCATGGGCTGCAAGGCAAGTTCTCGCAGGAAGACAGCGAAGTCGTGGACTCCGCGCGCGACTGTCTGGCGTCGCTGACCCCGGGGATAGACGACGCCGTCATGCCTGCTTTCTCGTCCGGCCAGTGGGCCGGCACGGTGCCCGCCACGTGGGCTGCCGTGCGCAGCGACGATCTGCTGTTCATGTCGGGCGGCGGCATCCTGGCGCATCCGGACGGTCCGGCCGCGGGTGTGCAGAGCATCCGGCAGGCGTGGCACGCCGTGCGCGACAACGAGCGCCTGGAAGACTACGCCCGCAACGCGCCCGAACTGCAGCGCGCGCTCGACTTCTTCGGCAACCGCGCATGACGATCGACGTGCACAGCGCGCCCACACCGCGGGTGTGCTGGTATGGCGACGATTTCACCGGCGCCACTGACACGCTGGCCGAGGTCGCCCGGGCGGGCCTGCGCAGCCTGCTGTTTATGGGCGTGCCCACGCCCGCGCAATTGCACCGCGCAGGCCCGCTCGACGCCATCGGCATCGCCGGCGCCGCGCGCGGCATGACGCCTGCGGAGATGGAACCCGAACTGGACGCCGTGGGCCGGTTCATGGCAAGCACCGGCGCACGCGTGCTGCATTACAAATGCTGTTCCACCTTCGACAGCGCGCCGCATGTCGGCAGCATCGGCGCCGCCGTGCGCACGTTGCGGCGGCACCTGCCCAATCCGCTGGTGACCATCGTGGGCGGACAGCCCAGCATCGGGCGCTATTGCAGCTTCTCCCAACTCTTTGCGCGCGCGGGCGCCGCGCCGGAGATCCACCGCATCGACCGCCATCCGGTCATGAGCGTGCATCCGGTCACGCCGATGCACGAGGCCGACCTGCGGCTGCACCTGCACGCGCAGGGACTCTCCGGCATCCACGCCGTGCCGCACATTGCCTACCCGCCGGCCGCCGACATGCCCGCGCTCGACGCGTGGATCGACCACGTGATCGACACCACCGACGGTCCCCTGCTGCTGGACCTGGTGGATGAAGCGCAGCTAGCCATCATCGGCCGCCTGATCCGCCGCGCGGCGGCGCGGGCGCCGCTTTTGGCCGTGGGGCCGAGCAGCGTGCAGCAGGCGCTGGCCCGCGCCGCCACGCACGCCCCGGGACACAACACACAGGTGGCCCCCCTGGGCCCCGCCAACGGACCCGTGCTGGTGGTGGCGGGCAGCCTGTCGCCGGTCACTGCGCGGCAGATCGCCGCCTGCGAGCATTACATCCGCCAGCCGCTGCAGGTCGACCGGCTGCGCACGGATGCCGCCTACGCGGCCGAACAGGCGCAATTGGCGGCTGCCACGCTGGCCCGGGGCCGCAACGTGCTCGCGCATACGGACAAGCCGTCCGGCCCGGTCAGTGCGCAAGACACCGCCGCCACCGCCCGCGCCACCGGCCGCCTCGTGTCGGACATCGTGCAAGCCAGCGGTCGGGCCGGCAGACGCCTGACGCGCATCGGCATCGCCGGCGGCGACACCTCCAGCCAGGCCTCGCTGGCGCTGGAGTTGTGGGGCTTGGCATTCAGATGCGTGCTGGCGCCGGGCGTCACCGTCAGCGTCGCCCGCAGCGACGATCCCCTGACCGACGGCATCGAGCTGATGCTGAAAGGCGGGCAGATGGGCGGGGACCGGTTGTTCGATCAGTTGGCGACCGGCAACGGCTGAGACGCGTGCGGCCGCTAGCGGCCATGCCAGTACCGTCCCGCTCGCTGTCGCTGTCCCCAAACTTCCAACCCATCCGGCCCCGACTCCGCCATTACCGCGCCGTCCTTGTCACTGCGCCAAAACCTGCTACCGGCCCGCATCCACCGCAACTCCACCGCCCGCGCCGGATGCTTGAACCGATTCAGGTGGCCCGCCTGCGCGATGACGTGCTTGGCCTGCGTAGCAGCCACCAGTTCACGGCTGGACGATGAAGACGAACCGTGATGCGGCGCCAGGACGACGTCGGCATCCGCCAGCCCCTGCTCGACCAGCGCCCTCTCCTGCGCCACGCCCACATCTCCGGTCAGCAGCAGGGAATGATCTTTACCCTCCACACGCAGCACGCAACTGTCGGCATTGCGGCCATCCGCCTTGCCACTGCGTTCTGAAGGCCCCGGATGCTGAAACGTGAACACCACCCCATCCGCCTCCCAGCGCCTTCCCCGTTCGCAACGCACCATTTCATCAGGCAAAACCGGCTGCGCATTGCCCACGTCCGGCCACATGCGGGCGTCCCGCCGCACGTAGGCCGGCAGATCGAAGGACGTATAACTACGCCCCACCGGCACCGCCGCCAGCACCGCGCGCGTGCCGCCGACATGATCCATATCGGCGTGCGACAGCACCAACACATCCAGCCGTCCGATCCCCCGCGACTGCAAAAACGGCGCGACGACCCGTTCGCCCGCATCGCTGCCGCCATAACTGCGCGGCCCGGCATCGAACAGCAACGACTGGCCGGCCGTCTCCACCAGGATCGCGCTGCCCTGCCCCACGTCCATCGCGCTCATGCGCCAATAGCCGGGTTCCGGCTTGTCCGGCCGCCAGAACAGCAATGGCAGCATGCAGGCCCATCCCAGATGACGCCCCGGCCAGCCGCGCGCCTGCAGCGCCCACGCCATGCCCGCGACCGCCAACAGCAGCCACATCCAACCGGCCGCCGCAACCGGCACGCTGGCCCAGCTTGCGTTGCCCACCCATGCCACCGGCACCATGGTGAGGTCGAAGGTGTCCAGCCCTGCCTGCCCCGCCCACGCCGCCAACGTCTCCGCCCCGGGCAGGCACGACAGCGCCGCGCATAGCAACGCCAGCGGCGTCACGATGAACGTCACTACGGGTATCGCCACCGCATTTGCCAACGGCGAGCCCAACGACACCTGATGCACCAGAAAGGCCAGCAACGGCATCAGCCCGATGGTCACCAGCAATTGCACGCGCACCGCCTGCCCCAGCCGCGCCGCGCAGCGCGCGCGCCAGCCGGCGTCGACATCAATCGGCGCGGCGGCAATACGCAACAACACCGCCACCGCGCCGAACGACAACCAGAAGCCGGCGGACACAGGCGCCCACGGGTCCAGCGCCACGACGGCGGCCGCGGCGCACGCCAGGACGCGGCCGCCTGATAGCGGCAACCTCGACAACGCCGCCGCCAACACCACCAGCAGCATGAAGAACGTACGGCGGGCGGGAACACCCCAGCCGGCAAGCAGGCAATACAGCAGCGCGACCAGCGCCGCCACCGCCCCGCCCGCGATACGCGCCGGTACGCGCTCCGCCAATCCCATGCCGCGCCAGCGCATTCGTCGCCATAGCGCCGACGCAAGCAGCCCGCCGATCCCGGCAATTGACGTCACGTGCATGCCGCTGATCGACACCAGATGCGTGATGCCGCTGCGGTTGAAGATCCGCCAGTCGTCGCGCGACACACCGGCCTGATCCCCAATCGCCAACGCAATCAACACCGGCGAATAACGATGCTCGCCCAGCGCCGCGCGCATCCCTTCGCGCACGTGGTGCCGCGCGCGTTCGATCGCGATGCCCGCCGACGCCCATGGCCGATCGTCCAGCAGCACAGGTTGTCCGCGCACGGTGCCGGTCGCGCGAACTCCGAGGGCAAACATGCGCCCCTCCGTGTCCGGCCCCGCGGGATTGAGCAGACCGTGCGGCCGGCGCAACACCAAAGCCATGCGCCACACCTGACCGGGCAGCACCTGCGGCACGGTCTGATTGGCGCCGGCGCCTGCCTGCCACGTGACCTGGATGCGATTAGGAATGCCGGGACGGGCGGGCTGTTCCAGTTCGGCCAGAAAGCGCTGACGCTGCGCATCGCCGTCTGGCAGTTCCACCACGCGCAGCGTCAGGCGCGAGACTTCGTCCTGGTCCGCGTCCGCCAGTGCGTTGTCGAGGCGGTGCTGGGCTTGCAAGGCGGCATTGAGGAAACCGGCGCAGAACCCCAAGGCCAGGGCGGCGAGGATGCGCACGACAGGATGGCCCGCGCGCGACCAGCCGGCACAGGCCACCGCCCCCGAGGCGGCCACGAGCCACACGGCGACAGGGCCGGGCAAGGCTGGCAGCACCTGCACCAGCCCCGCACCGGCCACGAACGCAAGGCACAACGATCGGCCCGTGATGGCGCTCTCCCGAAATGGGAAAGCGTAGGTCGACGCCCCACGGGGCGGGCCTCCGAGTGAACGGATTTATCCATCTCGGTATGCCCTCGCGACGGAGGGCATGCATTCCTTTCAGGCCCCGATCAGAACCGGTATCGCACGTCCAGCGTGCCCGAGTGCTGCTGGTTGCCGTCGCCGTACTGCCCGCCGTAGACCACGCCGACCGTGGTGCGCTTGCTGACGGCCATGTTCACACCCAGTTCGACCAGCGCCGCGTCGCGTGCGATCGGCGCAGCGTTGGTGGTGAAGGTCCCCCCGCCCTGCACGAACGACATCGTGCTGGCCGGGTCGACATCGCCAAAGGCATGGCGCCAGCCCAGCGTGCCGAACAACTGGCCCTGGGCGCCCGCGCTTTCAAAGGCGCTGCGGGCGTGCAAGCCCAGCGTGGTGGTGGTGACGTTGTTGCGGCCGGCCTCGCCACGCAGCGCGGCGTCGCCGCCGGTCTCGGTGAACGCGTCGGTGCGCAGGCTGCTGAAGCCGGCGCCAACGAAGGGTTCAAGCGTGACACGGTCGGTCAGCGGCATGGCATAGCCGAGTTCGCCGAACACTTGGGACGTGTTGCCGTCGTAATCGGCCTTCAGCGTCTGCGGCAAACCTGCGGCGTCGGCGTAGCGCTGCGTCTTCATGTCGTGCCACGTGTAGGACGCGCCCAAACTCAGGTTGAGCTTGGCGCTGCCGGCGTCGAACGCCTTGCCGCCGTATACCGTCAGGCTATAGCTGTCGGCCTGCGAGCTGGACGCGCGGTCGCCGGTACGGCTGCGGCTGTTGGAATAGCCAACCGCGCCGCCCAGGCGCCAGCCGCCACCCACGGCGACGTCGCCGCCTGCCGCCACGCCGCCGTCGCTCTGCGAGGTGCGAGCGGCATTGCCGTTACCGCCCAGCGAACTCCAGTTGCCGAAGACCTGAGCCCACAAGGGCTGCGCGGCCGATTGCGGCAAAGCGGCAGCGTTGCCCAGGCCCACCTGGGCCGTCGGCACACCGGGCAACATGCCCGCCCCGAGGTTGGCGCGCAAGCGGTTCATCG
>CBHWAL010000024.1:0-16888 GCA_966111495.1 uncultured Achromobacter sp.
TACCCCGAACTGCTGGACGTGTTCCCGAACCAGAAGGTCCTGGAACGCACCTCGATGAACTCGTGGGACGACCAGAAGGTGCGTGACTCGCTGGCCGCCAATGGCCGCAAGAAGGTTGTCGTTGCCGGCCTGTGGACCGAAGTCTGCAACACCACCTTCGCGCTCTGCGCGATGCTGGAAGGCGAGTACGAAATCTACATGGTCTCCGACGCGTCCGGCGGCACGTCCAAGGAAGCGCATGACATGGCCATGCAACGCATGATCCAGGCTGGCGTCGTGCCGGTCACGTGGCAGCAGGTGCTGCTGGAATGGCAGCGCGACTGGGCCCACCGTGACTCGTACGATGCCGTGATGGAGATCGTCAAGGAACACTCCGGCGCCTACGGAATGGGCGTGGACTACGCCTACACCATGGTGCACAAGGCCGGCCAGCGCACGCAGACCGGCCACGAGGCGATTGCGCCCGTCGCGGCGCCCGTCATCGCCCGCTGATGCCCCACGGGCCCGCAGCCGCTCTCGCAGCGGCCGCGGGCCTTTTTGCTTTCTCCCTCAGCCTGCCCCGCCATGACGACCGCCGACACCCGACCCGCCGACCACCCCCCGCCTTCCTCCCCGTTCGCCTACTCCGCCTTCACGGTGATCTGGGTGGCCACCGTCCTGTCGAACATCGGCACCTGGATGCATGACGTGGGCGCGGGCTGGCTCATGACGTCGTTGTCGCCGTCGCCCATGTTCGTGGCGCTGGTGCAGACCGCGGGCGCCTTGCCCGTGTTTTTGCTGTCGCTCCTGGCCGGCGCGCTGGCCGACACGATGGACCGCCGCAAGCTGCTGCTGATGGTGCAGATCGCGATGGGCTTCATCGCCCTGGCGCTGGGCCTGGTGGTGTGGTTTGGCCTCACAACGCCGTGGGTGCTGCTGGGCTTTACGTTGCTGATGGGCATTGGCACGGCGCTGTCGGCGCCCGCGTGGCAAGCCATCGTCCCCAGCCTGGTGCCGCGTCCGTCGCTACAGCAGGCCATCGCCACCAACAGCGTGGGCATCAACGTCAGCCGCGCCATTGGTCCGGCGCTGGCCGGCGTGCTGATCACCAGCCTGGGCGTGGCGATTCCTTTCTTTGTGAACGCGGTCAGCTTCATCGTGGTCGTCGCGGCGCTGATCTGGTGGAAGCCGCCCGCCGCCGCTGAAAAGCGCCTTCCGCGCGAGCAGCTCATTCACGCCATGCGCGCCGGGCTGCGCTTTGCGCTGCACAGCAAGCCGCTCAAATCCACGCTGGTCCGTGCTGTCGCGTTCTTTCTGTTTGCCAGCGCCTATTGGGCCCTGCTGCCGGTGATCGTGCGCCAGGTGCTGCAGGGCGGCGCCTTGCTTTACGGCGTCATCCTGGGCTGCGTCGGCGCAGGTGCCGTGATCGGCGCCATCGTGCTGCCGCCGCTGCGCAAGAAGCTGGGCCCGGACCGCAGCGTCATGGCCGGCACGCTGGGCACGGCGCTTACGCTGGTGGTGTTTGCGGTGGTGCCGCATCCCGTCGTCGCCGGCGCGTTCAGCTTTCTGGCGGGCGCGTCTTGGATCATGGTGCTGACCTCGCTGAACGTATCCGCCCAGGTGGCGCTGCCCGACTGGGTGCGCGCACGCGGGCTGGCGATCTTCGTCACGGTGTTCTTCGGCTCGATGTCCGCGGGCAGCATGATCTGGGGACAGACCGCCGTGCGCGCCGGTGTCCCGACCGCCCTGCTGATCGCGGCCGCGGGGTCCGTCATTGCGATGCTGCTGACCCGCAAGGCCAAACTGCAACTGGGCGCGGAGCTGGACCTCGCGCCGTCGATGCACTGGCCCGAGCCTCTGATCGACCAGCAGGTTTCACATGACCGCGGCCCGGTCATGATCACGGTGGAATACCTGATCGACCCGGCGCGCGGCGCGGATTTCGTGCAGGCCATGCATCATGCCGGCGCCGAGCGCCGCCGCGACGGCGCCTACGCCTGGGGCATTTTTGAAGATGCCGCCCAGCCTGGCCGCTACCTGGAATACTTCCTGGTGACGTCGTGGCTCGAGCATCTGCGCCAGCACGAGCGCGTCACGCATGCCGACGAGGACCAGCAGGCGGAAGTCCGCGCGTTCCATATCGGCGACACGCCGCCGCGGGTGTCGCACTTCGTGGCCCCCATCCCGCAATAGATATCTAAACCCGGACGGCCCCGGCGCTACCCGCACACACCGTTACAAGCGAAGCATGATTCCTGACTAGAATTGCGCCGACAGGGATTTTGATGCCGCGCGCCGACAGGCCGCGGCTTAGGTGTGACATGGATAGCGCTCCTCGTTTCGAGGCAGTCAACGGAGCCCGTTTCGAGGTTCTGTGGGTGGACGGCGACCGGGTCTTCGGGCGCGGCGCCTCGAAGCTTGCCGTCTGGCTCCGGCCAAACGACAGTTCGGAGTGCGCGCGGCACCTGCTGGAGCAGGAATATGGCCTGCGCGACTACCTGCACCCGGACTGGGCCGCCGTCCCGACCGAGCTGGCGCGCGTGGGCGGCTCCACCGTCCTGTATCTGCAGGATCCCGGCGGGCAGCCGCTGGCCACGCGCCATACGCGCGCGATGCCTGCCCCGATGTTTCTCCGTTTCGCCATCGAGGTGGCGATGTCGCTGGGGAAGATGCACAACGCCGGGCTGATCCACCGGAATCTCAAGCCGGCGCACATTCTGTTCAACGAACAGAAAGGCACCGCTCACCTGACCGGCTTTTCGTTTTCCACGGCGCTCGGCGCCTATCAAGCAGCGCCCGCCCCGCCGCCGGGCGATATCGTCGGCACTCCCGCCTACATGGCCCCCGAACAGTCCGGCCGCTCCGGCCACCGCGCCGATGCGCGTTCCGATTTGTATTCGCTGGGGGTTGTCTTCTACGAAGCCTTGACGGGCGAGCTTCCCTTTCAGGGCGAATCAGCGCTGACGTGGCTGCACAGCCATACGGCGCGCGTGCCCGTGGCACCGGCCGAGCGCGACGGCGGCATCTGCGCCGACCTGTCGGCTATCGTCATGAAGCTGCTTGAAAAGTCGGCAGAAGACCGGTATCAGACGGCGGAGGGGCTTGCCGCGGATCTTCAGTACTGCCTATCCCGGCTGACGGCAGACCTCGGCGTCGCACCGGACTTCGTGCTGGGCCGCTACGACCACCCGGGGCGCGTGCGCGTGCCGGCGACCCTGTACGGCCGGGGCGAAGAGCTCGACGTCCTGCTGGGCGCCATGGGCCGGGTGGCGGGTTCGGGCCGCGCCGAGGTGGTGCTGATCTCCGGCGAACCGGGCGTCGGCAAATCCATCCTCATCGAAGAGCTGCATCGCATCGTCGGCAGCCAATACACCTTGCTCGCAAAGGGCAAGGGCGATCCCCACAGCCACGCCGGTCCGTACGCCGCGCTGGTCGAAGCCGCACGGGGCCTGCTTCAGTCCGTGCTTGCCAAGAACGAAAGCGACCTGGGCGAATGGCGGGAAAAGCTGCGCGTGGTGGTATCCGCGGGCGGCGACAGCCTGCTCGCGTTGATCCCAGAACTGGCAATGATCGTGCCGGACGCGTCCGGCCTGCTTGCCGAAGGCGACGCCAAGGCGCGGTTGCGCCTGGCCTTCCAGCATCTGTTCTGCGCGTTCTCGTCGCCCGGCCATCCGTTGATCCTGTTCCTGGACGACCTGCAGTCGACCGACGCCGCCACGCTGCGCGTCATTGAACAGCTCGCGCAGACGGATCTTCAGAACATCCTCGTCGTGGGCGTGTATCGCGCCGAAGAGGTGACGGCTCGCCACGCGCTTGCCGCCTTCATTGACAGCCTGCGCGCCAACACGATTCCCCTGACCGAAATCGCGCTCGACAACCTGCCGGAGCCCGATTCCGCCCGCCTGATCGCCGATGCGCTGCAAAGCAAGTCGCCGTGGATCGATCCGCTTGTCAGCCTGGTGCAGGCCAAGACGGCGGGCAACCCGTGCTTCATGCTTCGCTTCCTGGCCACGCTCACGACCGAGGGGCTGCTGCACTACGACCCGCGCCGCCAGCGCTGGATCTGGGATGCGGACGCCATCCGCGAACAGGCCTTTACCGACAATGTGGTCGGCATCATCATCCAGCAGGTCGAGCGCTTGCCGTCCGACAGCCGCGAAGCGCTTCAACACATGGCGTGCCTGGGGCACGACGCGTCGCTCGGCAAACTTGCGATCGCGCTGGACTGGCCGCGGCTCGACGTTGCCACCGCGATGCGCGAATGCGAGCGGCAGAGCCTCGTGTTCCGGACCGGCGACGTGTATCGCTTTCCGCACGACCGGGTGCAGGCCGCCAGCTATGCGCTGATACCCGAACGGCAGCGCGCCGCCACGCACCTGGCAATCGGCCGGCGGCTCGGACAGGGCCTGGAACCAGAGCAATTGAAGGCGCACGCGTTTGAGCTGGTCGATCAGTTCAACCGGGCATGGCAACTTGTCCACAGTCCGGAAGAACGCGTCCGGCTTGCGCATCTGAATGCCCTGGCCGGCGCGCTGGCCAAGGACACCGCGGACTATTCCGCGGCCATCCGGTATCTGGAAGCCGCCTCGGCGTTCCTGTCCAACGACGGCAGGCAGCACCAACCGGCGCTGGCCTTCACCATCGAGATCACGCGCGCCGAATGCGAGTTCCGCAATGGCGCGGTGGCAAGCGCCAAGCATCGGCTGGCCCGTCTGGGACAGCGCGACGGATCGTTGCCGGAACTGGCCCGCGTGACGCAACTGCGCGTGGAAGTGTTCATGGCGCTGGGCGAACGGCACGAGGCCATTGGCGCCGGACTGGAATATCTGCGCCGCGCCGGCATCGACTGGACGGACAGTCCGTCCGATGACGCCGTCTCCAGCGAATACGCTGAGTTCAAGGCGTTGCGCGACGGCCGGCCCGCGGCCGCGCTGCTCGGCTTGCCCCCCCTGGAGGACGCCGAGGCGGAAGGCACGATGGGCGTCCTGACCGCGTTGCTGCCCCCCGCCTGGACGCTCTTTGCGAATCTGCGCGAGCGCGTCATTCTCCGGATGGCCAACCTGAGCCTGCGCCATGGCAATTCGGATGCGTCCAGCCTCGGCTACGCGTGGCTGGGCATGATCCTGGCCGCGCGCACGGGCGACTACGCAGACGGCTACGCCTTCGGCAAGCTGGCCGTCGACCTGATCCAGCAGCGCGCGCAGGTCCGCTTCAGCGCGCGGGTCTATCAGGTCTTCGGCGGCCAGATCGTCCCGTGGTCGCAGCCGATCAGCGCCGCGCGCGACCTGCTGCAAACCGCCTTCGAACTCGCAAGCCAGCAGGGCGACTGGACCTATGCGTCCTTCGCGCTGAACAGCCTGGTCACGCACACGCTTGCCACCGGCGGCCCGCTGAACACCATCCGCGCCGACGCCGGGCGAGGGCTGGCGTTCGCGCGCAAGGCCGGTCTTGAAGTGCTGGACCGATACACGTCGCAGCTTCAGTTGGCCAAGATGCTGCAGGGCCTCACGACGCAATTCGGCTCGCTGGACGACGCCGGTTTCAGCGAGGCCGAATTCGAACGGCGGATCCAGGCCGAGCCCGGCCGCAATGTCACGGCGTGCTGGCACTACCTGCGCAAGCTTCAGGCCCGGGTCTTCGCCGGGGATTTCACCAGCGCCGTGCGCGCCAGCCAGAACGCCTCGGCGTTCGTGTGGACGTCGCTCGCGTTCGTCGAGGAGATGGAATTCCACTTCTACTCCGCGTTGGCGCGTGCCTGGTGCCCCGTTGCCGCGTGTCCGTCGGAACGCGCCGCGGTGCTGGCCGCCGTCGAGGCCCATCTGGAGAAGCTGCGTCCGTGGGCCGCGTCCAGCCCGTCCAACTTCCAGAGCCAGCAGATGCTGATCGACGCCGAAGTCGCGCGGCTGAACGGCGATGTGCTGGACGCGATGCAACGCTACGACGACGCCATCCATTGCGCCAGCGATCACGGCCTCGTGCATGTGGAAGGGCTGGCCAATGAGTGCGCCGCGCGCTTTTTTGAGGGCCGCGGCCAGCAACGCATTGCGCACACCTATCTGCAGCATGCGCGCGCGTGCTATCAACACTGGGGCGCGTCGGGCAAGGTGCGGCAGATCGACGCCTTGTATCCCACGCTGTTCGTGGACCGCCGCGGCGCCACGCAAGGTTCCACCATCGAAACCCCCGTGGAAAGCCTGGATCTGGCCACCGTCATCGACATCTCCCGCGCGCTGGCCAGTGCGCTGGACCTGCAGACGTTGCTGGACAAGCTGATGAAGATCGCGCTGGAACAAGCCGGCGCCACGCGCGGCGTGCTGGTCCTGCAAAGCGGCGGCGAACTCTATGTCCGCGCCATCGCGACGACCTCCGGCGATTCCGTCGAGATCAGCCAGCGCCCGCAATCGCTGGACGAAGCGGGGCTGCCGCAGCAGATCGTGAACTACGGCTGGAGGACCGGCGAAACCATCGTGCTCGACGACGCGTGGATGACGGGCGCCTTCACCGGCGACCCTTACGTGCGCGCCGCGCGGCTGCCGTCGGTGTTGTGCCTGTCATTGACGACGCAGTCCAAATCCATCGGCGTGCTGTACCTGGAAAACACCTTGGCACGCGGCGTGTTTGCGCCGCACCGCACCGCCGTGCTGCGCCTGCTGGCGTCGCAGGCCGCCATCGCGATCGAACGCGCGCGCCTGTACCGCGACCTGGCGCAGCGCGAGGCCCGGATACAGCGTCTGGTTGAAGCCAACATCATCGGCATCTGGTTCTGGCGCACCGACGGACAAGTGCTGGAGGCCAATGACCTGTTCCTGTCCATGACGGGCTACGACCGCGAGGACGTCGGCGCCGGCCGGTTGCGGTGGACGGCGCTGGTGTCGCGCAGCGGCACGGTGACGCTGGATGAACTGTTGTTGCGCGAGACCGCCGAGCCAGTCGAGACCGAACTGATCCGCAAGGATGGAAGGCGCGTGCCGGTGCTGCTGGGCTCCGCGCGGTTCGCGGCTGGCGACAACGAAGGCGTGTCGTTTGTCCTGGACCTGTCCGAACGCATGGCGGCGGACGCCAAGATGAAGCAGATTCAATCGGATCTCGCGCACGTCACCCGCATGACCACTGTCAGCTCGATGACGGCCTCCATCGCGCACGATGTCAGCCAGCCGGTGTCGGCGGTCCTGACCGAGGCGCAGGCCGCGCTGAACTGGATCGCGCGCACGCCGCCCGACACCGCGGAAGTCGCCGAGTCCTTGCGACGCATCGTGCGCAGCGGCCAACGCGCCGGCTCGATCATTTCGGGGGTTCGGGCACTGATCAAGAAGGCGCCGGCGGCCTTCGGCCCAATTGAAATGAACGCGCTCGTGAAGGAAACGCTGACGCTGCTGCGCAGCGAGCTCGATGTCAGTGAAATCGAAGTCATCCTGGATCTGGCTGATGGCCCCCTGCACACCAACGGAGACCGTGTCCAGCTCCAGCAGGTCCTGCTCAACCTCTATGTCAACGCGGTCGACGCCATGAGGCACGAGCCCTCGGCGCGGCAGCTGACTGTCGTCACCCGGCCTGCGCCAGACGACGACGTGCTTGTCGAGGTGCTGGATACGGGTAGCGGCATCGATGCGGCATCGGTGAAGAAACTGTTCGATCCTTTCTTCACCACCAAAACCCAAGGCCTGGGAATGGGTCTTGCCATCTGCCGCGAGATCATCCAGTTGCATCACGGCCAGATGTGGGCACGGCCCAATAGTCCGGCGGGCGCGGTGTTCTACTTTTCGCTGCCCGCGCAGGCGTGAGTCATTCGCCGTCGCCGGCCTCGGCATCGCCGCGCAATGCTGGCGCGTGGGCGGCGACGCGCGGATTGACCTTCATGATCATCTGCACCAGCTGGGCGAAGCTGCGCGCCTGCATTTTCCGGTAAGCGCTTGCCCGATGCGCCTTGACGGTCACTTCGCTGATGCCCAGTTGCTCGGCGACCTCCTTGTTCAAGCAGCCGGACGCAATCATCTCGATCACCTGCTGCTCGCGCGCGGTCAGCGAGCGATAGCGCTCCAGGAGCGTCTCGAACTCCTGCTCCTTCGCGCGGCGCGCAACGTCCGACTCCAGCGCGCGCTGCACGGAATCCAGCAGCCGCTGCTCGGAGATGGGCTTTTCAAGAAAATCAATGGCGCCGGCCTTCATGGCCTTGACGGTCTGGCGAATATCGCCAAACCCCGTCACGACCACGATGGGAATGTGATCGCCCAGTTCGCGCAAGCGCGCCTGCAACGCCAGGCCGTCGCCATCCGCCAATTGAAGATCCAGGATCAGACAGGAAGGCACCTGCGGACGCGCCGCCGCCTGAAAGGCGCTGATCGAATCGAAGGTTTCGGCGTAGATCCCGATGGACGACAGCAGGCGAAACAGCGAGTCACTGACCTCGGCGTGATCGTCCACGATGTACACAATCGCAGAGGGCGCGCCGGATTTTTGAATGTTCAACGCTATGACTCCTTGCGGGGCGGACTCGCTTCGGTTTTGTCTTGCCTCGCGACCCGCATAGGGCAGCCACCAAGTACGGAAGCAGAGATTTGAAGCGTTGAGAAGGGTCCCCCGTATTTAGCGGCCGGCGCCGTCACCCCCAGCGCCACCCCATCGCGCTGCGGATCCGCGCCCCCCTGCAGCGCGCCGGTCATGCGCGACACCACGTGCGGCGCCGCGAAAGCATAGCTTTGGTAAGAGCGGCTGATCGCGTGTCCTTCCTGCGCAAGCACGCCGGTCACGTAGCGCGGAATCCGGTTGGAGACGTCGATCGCGTTGCCGGTCACCGAGATGCGGGGCGCGGCCACCGCCTCAAAGGCGCTCATGCCGAAATCCACCAGGTTCACCACGGTCTGCGTAAGCGCCGAGGGGATGGCCGTGCCGCCGGGCGCACCCAGCGCGGCCTGCACCTGCCCGTCGCGAAAGAGTAGCAGCGGGCATTGCGAACTGGTGCGGCGCTTGCCTGGCCCTATCGAGGCCGCCCGGCCCGGCCGCGGGTCAAAGCCGCTGAGCAGGCCGTTGTACAGCACGCCCAGGCCATCGGTGATGATGCCCGAGCTCGTGCCCAGACTATGCGTGAGCGTGGCGGCGTTGCCGTCGGCGTCGATCACGCAGACCTGCGTGGTGTCTCGCGGCTCGGCAGCGATGCCGGGCGCCAGCCGGGTGAGTTCGGCAGGCAGGCGCGCCCGGATGCGCCCGGCGATCTCCGCCGCGTGCTCGCACGACAGCAGACGCGCCACCGGCACCTCCACGAACTCCGGGTCGCCGATCAGGGTGTCCTTGTCGATCGTCACCCACTTCAGCGTCTGGGCCAGCAATTCCAGATACGCCGCGCTGTTATGGCCAAGCGCGGCCACGTCGAACTGCGCCAGCACGTGCAGCGCCTGGATCAGCGTCAGGCCGCCCGCCGGCGGTGGAAACCCCGCCACCTGCCAGCCGCGGTAATCGCCCCAGATCGGCGCCGCCTCGGACACGGCATAGGCATTCAGATCGGCCAGCGTCAGCAGGCCGTCGTGCGCCCGCATGTCGTCAGCGATGCGGCCGGCGATCTCGCCGCGATAAAAGTCGTCCGCCCCCGCGCGCGCGAGGTGTTCCAGTGTCGCCGTCAGATCGGGATTGTGCAGGCGCTCGCCGGGCCGCTTGAAGTTGCCGTCGGCATCCAGGTACACCGCGCGCCCCGTGGCCGTCAGCGCCAGGCGCTCGCGCGTCTCCAGCATGCCGCCGCGCGCGCGGTCGAGCGCGCCGTACTGGTACATGTGCGGGCGCACCACCACGCCTTCGCGCGCGTGCTGCAGGGCCGGCGCCAGCGCGTCGGCAAAAGACCAGGTGCCGTAGCGCGGCAACGCATGATCCAGGCCGGCCAGCGTTCCCGGCGTGCCGATCGATTGATAGCCCGCTTCGTTGACGTTGCCCTGGACCACGAAGGCGTAACCATCGGGCGTTTCATTGAGCGGCAGATGGGCCCAGATATCCGTCCGCGCCGCCGCCGGCGCGCGGGCGCAGAAATCGACGCAGGTATGCACGCCGCGCCCGGGCAGCGCGACTTGCAGCGTGCCGTAGCCGGCAATGCCGGCCATCATCGGATCCACCACGCATTGGGTGAAAGCCGCAGCCACCGCGGCGTCCACCGCGTTGCCGCCATCCATCAGCACTCGCGCCCCGGCCTCGGCGGCCTCCGGCTGCGCGGCGCAGATCATGGCGCGGCGCGGGCTCATGCGACGGCCCCGGTGGCCTCGCGCAGCGCAAGGATGAAGGCGTTCAGGCCCGCGTCACGGTCGGGTTCGTTGGCGCTCAGGTAACGCGGCTCCGGATAAGCGGCAAGCTGCACCACCGCCAATTGCGCGCGGGTGTCGATGAAGATGCGCTGGCCGGAATGGCCCATCGCCATCATCGCGCCGTCCTCGCGCAGCCACCAACTGTAGCCGTAGGCCGTGAGGCCCAGCGCCTGGCGCTGCGCGGTGTGCAGATCGGCCGGAATCTGGAAGGCCGGCGTGCCGGACTGCGAGACCCAGCCCTCGGGCAGGATGCGCTCGCCATCGACAACGCCATCGTCGAGCACGAACTGCGCAAAGCGGCCAATGTCTCGCAGCGTCATGCCGGCGCGGCTGCCGCCGATCTCCTGGCCGTCTTCGGATTCCAGCGTGTAGAAGCCGTCGAACTCCATCCCGCAGGGCTGCCAGATGCGGCGCGACATGTAGTCGGCCAGCGTGCCGCCGGTTGCAGCGCTCAACACGGCGCCCAAGAGGTACGTGTCACCGGTGTTGTAGTGCCAGAAGCGCCCGGCGTCGTGGGCACGATGGCATCCGCGCAGCAGCGTCAGCACACCGCCCGGCACCTTGTCGGCCAGCGACTTGCTGTAGCGGTTCACGTCGGACGCCTTGTCCGTGTAGTTCTCTTCCCAGGCGATGCCCGACGACATGGTCAGCAGATGCCGAACCGTGACCGCATCGTAAGCGCAGCCGGCCAGCGCCGGCACATAGGCGGTGACGGGATCGTCCAGGCTCTTGATGACGCCGTCGTGCAGCGCCGCGCCGGTCAGCATGGCCGTCATGGATTTCACGGTCGACATGGTGGACCAGCGTTCCTGCGGCTGAAAGCCCAGGCCATAGCGTTCCAGCACGATGTGGCCGCGGTGGATCGCGATCAGGCCGGCCACGTTGTTACGGTCCATCAGGTCGCCCACGCCAAGCGTCTCGCCGTCCTGCGTATAGCGCACGTCGATCTCGGGCGCGCGCGGCAGGGGCCGGGGCGTTGAGCCGCGATGGATCGTGCGGGTGGCGAACAGGCGGTCGACGATGCGATAGCCATACGACTGCAGGCAGGGCGGCCACAGCAGGAAATCTTCCCCGCGCGGCAGGTGTTCAACGGCCTCGGCCAGCGGCGGGGTCGGGATAGCGTTCATGAATGCCTCAAGAAAAAGCCGGGCGCGAGGCCCGGCACGGATCAGTCGTTGCGGATGCCGAGGCGCTTGACGATGGGGCCCCACACCTCGGCCTCGGTCTTCATCGATTGCGCCACCGATGCCGCGCCAAGTTCCTTGGGCGGCGTCATGTAGATCTCGTCCATCTGCTTGCGCACCGCCGGATCGGCCCAGAACTTGCGCGTCGCCTCGGTAAGCCGCGTCACGATTTCCGGCGGCGTGCCCTTGGGCGCCATCAGGCCGTACCAGGCGTCGCCCGGAAAGCCTTGCACGCCAACTTCCGCGATCGTGGGCACGTCGGGCAACTGCGCGACGCGGTCGGCGCCGAAGATCACCAGCGGCACCGCCTTGCCGGTCTTCACTTGCGGCACCGCGCCAGTCAGCGCGTCAGCCGTCAGGTCGATCTGGCCGCCGATCAGGTCCATCATGGCCGGCGCCGCGCCCTTGTAGGGCACGTGCGACATCTCGATCTTGAAGTGCTCGGCCAGGAACGCGACGTTCAGGTGCGTGGAATTGCCGATGCCTGCCGAGCCGTAATTCAGGTGGCCCGGGCTGGCCTTGGCCTTCTTGACCAGATCGTCCACCGATCGGATGCCGGCGGCGGGATTGGCGACCAGCACCTGCGAGGTGCCGGCGATCTTCGTGACCGGATCGAAATCGCGCGTGGGTTTGTAGGCCAGCTGCGAGTAGGTGAACGGATTCACCGACATGTTCGAGGTGCTGCCAAAGAGCAGCGCGTAGCCGTCCGCGGGCTGCTTGGCCACGAAGGCGGCGGCGATGCTGCCGTTGGCGCCGGGCTTGTTCTCCACCACCACGGTGCCGCCGATTTCCTTGCTGGCATACGCGGCCCACGCGCGCGCCAGCGCATCGGCCGCGCCGCCGGCCGCCACCGGCACCACCACCGACACCGGCCGCGCCGGCCAGTCCGCGGCCGAGGCCGGTGCGGCAAAAGCCAGAACCAACGAGCCGGCCGCAGCCAGGCCCATCAGCCGTTGAACGACGCGGGAATTCGACTGCGGAAAGGGCAAATCGCGGGCCATGGCCTGTGCTCCAGATGAAATCGGACGTTGAAGACCCGCATTCTGGTAGCGCTTTTTCATTACGTCCAATGCATAATTCATCATCAAACCATAATCAACGCGTAATAAAACCAGGGGACGCGGATGAACCTTCAACAGCTCGAACACTTCCTCGTTCTGGTCGAAACCCGCTCATTCAGCCGCGCTGCGGCCAAATTGCACCTGACACAGCCCGCGCTCAGCCGCAGCATCCAGGCGCTTGAAGACACGCTGGGCGGACGCCTGCTGGAACGCGACAAAGGGAAAACACTGACGGCGCTGGGCGAGCTGGCCATCGTGCGCGCGCGCAGAATCCGCGTCGAACTGGCCGAATTGCGCCGCAGCGCCAGCCTGCTGGCCGACTACGCGGGGGGCACGCTGCGGCTGGGTCTGGGCCCCACGCCCACGGCGATCCTGTCC
The DNA here is from genome assembly GCA_966111495.1 of uncultured Achromobacter sp. Lineage (GTDB taxonomy): Bacteria > Pseudomonadota > Gammaproteobacteria > Burkholderiales > Burkholderiaceae_B > Achromobacter. The sequence continues at coordinate 12,883 of CBHWAL010000024.1, forward strand.
CTGCCGCTCTTGCGCGACATGAAGGAACGCTACCCCGCAATCAAGCTGCTGCTGAGCGGCGGCACGCCCGAGATGCAGGTCCAGGAGCTACGCGAAGGCACGGTGGATGCCCTGGTGGTGCATCGCAATCACATCCCCGCCGACCCCGACCTGCACCTGCGCTTTTTTCCTCGCACCCCGCTGGGCTTCGTGGTGCGCGCCGGCCATGCGCTGGCCGGTAAGAATGGTCTGGATTTCGACGCGCTGCGCCGCTACGCCGTGGCGGCCAGCGGCCGCGCCATGAGCGACGAGGTCATGCACCGGCTCAATGCGTACTTCGGTCCGCCGGTCCACTTCATCGACGCGATCCAGTACCAGTCGAACGACATCCAGGCGCTGGTCGATCTGGTCCGCACCACCGACACCGTCTTCTTTGGCGTGCTGCGCGTGGCGCAGCCGGCCATCGCGCGCGGCGAACTGGTGCACGTGGACGTGCGCCCGGCGTTGGAGCTGTCGTCGCAGTTCGTGTTCGTCACGCTCGAGGGCAAGACCTTGCCCCCGGCGTTGCTGCGGCTCAGCGAGCTGTGCATGCGGTACATGTCAGGCGCTGAGGATCCGCAGCCTGATTGACTACTTCTTCTTGTTGCAGTTGACCACGCTGGCGTGCTCGATGATGTCGTTCTTGTCGGTGAACAGCGTGATGCTGCAGAAGTAATCGATCACCGTGCGATTTTCCGTGTAGCCCACCTTGCGATAGACCGGTTCACCGCCGATGGTGACCGAGGTGGTCTTCTGCCCGACGTATTCGACACCGGTCTGCACGAACACCTTCTCGTCCGTGGTGTGGGTCTGCACGCGATTCCACGCGTAGAAGCCGCCGCTGCCATAGGACGAGGGACCCGCGCCCTGATCCGGCCTGCCAAACAGCTTGAACGCGTTCTTGGCCGGTTGGCCCACCAGCTTCTGGGCCGCAATCTCAACATCGTTGGGTTTGGCGGGCTGCGTGGCGCAACCAGCGAGGACCAGTATCGCGAGGGCCAGGCAACCGTGCTTGAGTGACGGCATCGGGACAGACTCCAGGGAAGACGAAGGGATGCCAAGCATACCCGCTTATACGTCCCCGTTAGACGTCCGGCGTCGCGGCATTTGCGGCCTAGGCAACCGCAGGCTGACGCGCCATCTCGATGAACGCCCGCTGGTAATCGAGGGCGTCATCGGCCTCGCGCGATCCCAAGAAGATCTGCTTGGCAATGCCGCGCGGGCCCAATCGCACCGGCACCAGGTCCATCTTGACCGCGTACTCCTCGACCAGCCAGCGCGGCAGCGCGGCCACGCCACGGCCGCTGGCCACCATCTGCAGCATGATGTCGGTGGTCTCGATCGCCTTGTGCCGCTTGGGCGTGACCCCGGCTTTCAATAGGAACTGGTTGTAGATGTCCAGCCGCTCGATATCGACCGGGTAGCTGATGAGCACTTCCGTCGTCAGTTGTTCGGGCTTCACGTATGCAACCGACGCCAGCGGATGCCCCTTGGCCACAACCAGCACCTGCTCGTAGTCGAACACCGGCTCAAACTTCAGCCCCGGCTTGAACAGCGGGTCGGGCGTGACCAGCAGGTCGATCTCGTAGCCAAAGAGCGCGCCGATGCCGCCGAACTGGAACTTCTGCTTCACGTCCACATCCACGTCCGGCCAAGCGGCCAGATAGGGCGCCACCACCTTGAGCAGCCACTGATAGCACGGGTGGCATTCCATGCCGATGCGCAACGCGCCGCGTTCGCCCTGGGCAAACTGGCCCAGCCGCTCTTCGGCCAGATCCAGTTGCGGCAGCACCCGGTTCGCCACCGCCAGCAGATATTGGCCGGCCTGCGTCAGGCGCAAACGTCTTCCTTCGCGCAGCCAGATATCGGTGCCGAGCTGCATCTCCAGCTTCTTCATGCTGTGGCTCAGGGCCGACTGGGTCAGGTTCAACACGCCTGCGGCGGCCGTCAGGGAACCTTGCTTTTCAACCTGCTGCACGATGCTCAGATGGATACGTTCAAGCATTTATATGATCTAGATTCATGGATTCGTGAAATAAAACCATTTTACGTCATGGATATTGATATTTAGCATTGCGTTCTTGTTTGCCGCTGTGTTCCGCACGTTGACCTGATCAACACGCACGTTCCATGGCAAGTCGACTCCCTCCGTGCCGATTGGCTCCATGGAAGCAAAGATGACACCCCCCCTTCGCCTGGTCGCCGTTTCCGGCGGCATGCAACGTCCCTCCAAGACCACCGCCCTGGCAGAGGAACTGCTGGCGCTGATCGCCAACGAAATCCCCTGCGAACCCCGGCTGGTCGAAATGGGCCGGATAGCGCCCCAGCTTGCCGGTGCGACGTGGCGCTCCAACTTGCCGGACACGGTGGAGCGCGAGTTGGCAGCGGTAGAGCAAGCCGATGTCCTGGTGGTGGCAACGCCCGTCTACCGCGGCTCCTACACCGGCCTGTTCAAGCACTTCTTCGATTTCATCCATCAGGACGCCTTGATCGACAAGCCGGTCCTGCTGGCCGCCACCGGCGGCAGCCAACGCCATGCGCTGGTCATCGACCACCAGTTGCGGCCGTTGTTCAGCTTCTTCCAGGCGCGCACCTTGCCACTGGGCATCTACGCCACCGACGAGGATTTCGTCGACTACCGCCTGAAGAACGATGCGCTGATCCAGCGCGCCGGACTGGCCGTCCAACGCGCACTGCCGCTGGTCGAACTGACCCGGCATGCGCGCTCCGCCGCGGCCGTAGAAGCCATCGCGGCCTGAATCCCCGTTTATCGCAGCTCTTTCGCATCCGACCACCATGAACAAAGACTTCACCTTCAGCATCAAGAGCCTTCGCTTTGATGAAAACTATCAGCCGTCGGACAGCACGCGCATCACGACCAACTTCGCCAACCTGGCCAGAGGTGAAAGCCGCGAGCAGAATCTGCGCAACACGCTGAAGATGATCGACAGCCGTTTCAATGACCTGGCGCATTGGGACAACCCCACGGGCGATCGATACTCCGTCGAACTCGACATCATTACCGCCGAGATGACGCTGGGCGCAAACGGCAACGCCAATGCGTTTCCGCTGATCGAAGTGTTGAAGACCAACATCGTCGACAAGAAGACCGGCAACCGCATCGACGGCATCGTCGGCAACAACTTCTCGTCCTACGTGCGCGACTACGACTTCAGCGTGTTGCTGCCGGAATACAACGACAACAAACCCACGTTCAGCACGCCGGACGATTTCGGCGACCTGCACGGAAAGCTGTTCAAGCACTTTGTTGACTCCGAGGCCTACAAGGCGAACTTCGAGAAGCCGCCGGTCATCTGCATCAGCGTCTCCAGCAGCAAGACCTATCACCGCACCGACAACCACCACCCGATCCTGGGCGTGGAATATCAGCAAAGCGAATTCTCCCCGACCGACCAGTACTTCGAGAAGATGGGGCTGCAGGTGCGCTACTTCATGCCGCCGAATAGCGTTGCGCCGTTGGCGTTTTATTTCCAGGACGACCTGCTGGGCGCCTACACCAATCTGGAGCTCATCGGCACCATCAGCACGATGGAAGCGTTCCAACGCATCTACCGCCCGGAAATCTACAACGCCAATTCCGCGGCCGGTAAACGCTATCAACCTAGCTTGAAGAATCAGGATTACTCGCTGACGCAGATCGTCTACGACCGCGTCGAACGCAGCCAGTTGGCCGTCAAGCAAGGCAAATTTGCCGAGGCGCACTTCATCAAACCGTACAAACGCGTGCTTGATCAATGGGCTGCCGGCCACTCCCACCAGTAAACCGAACAAAGACGGACACCCCGCCATGAAGAAACTTTTACCCACCTCGACCGCCGGCAGCCTGCCCAAGCCCTCCTGGCTCGCCCAGCCCGAAAAACTCTGGTCGCCCTGGAGCCTGCAAGACGAACAAATGATCGAGGGCAAGCAGGACGCCCTGATCCTCGCCCTGTACGAACAGGAACTGGCCGGCATCGAGATCGTCAGC
>CBHWAL010000025.1:0-16580 GCA_966111495.1 uncultured Achromobacter sp.
CTGGAGGCCGAGATTCGCGCCCTGCGCGTGGCGCGCGGGCAGGCGCCGGCGGACAGCGCCGCCCCCCCCAGCAGCGAGATCCTGGGCCAGAGCGACTCCATCGCCCGGCTGCTGCACGAGATCGACGTCGTTGCCGATTCAGAACTGCCCATCCTGCTGCTCGGCGAGACCGGCGTGGGCAAGGAGCTGTTCGCGCATCGCGTGCACGGGTTGTCGCGCCGCCGCGACCGTCCGCTAGTGCACGTGAACTGCGCCGCGCTGCCCGAATCGCTGGCCGAAAGCGAGTTGTTCGGCCACGCGAAGGGCGCATTTTCCGGCGCCGTCGCCGACCGCCCCGGCCGCTTCGAAGCCGCCAACGGCGGCACCCTGTTCCTGGATGAAGTCGGCGAACTGCCGTTGCTGGTGCAGGCCAAGCTGCTGCGGACCCTGCAGAACGGCGAGATCCAGCGGCTGGGCGACGACCGCCCGCGCACCGTGGACGTGCGCATCGTGGCGGCCACCAACCGCAGCCTGCGCGACCTGGTGCGCGCGGGCGACTTCCGCGCCGACCTCTATCACCGGCTCTCGGTTTATCCGATCCCCATCCCGCCCCTGCGTGACCGCGGCAACGACATCCTGCTGCTTGCCGGACGCTACCTGGAACTCAACCGCGCGCGGCTTGGCCTGCGCAGCCTGCGGCTATCCCCGGAGGCCGAGGAAATGATGCGGCGCTATCGCTGGCCGGGCAACGTGCGCGAACTGGAACACGTCATCAGCCGCGCAGCCATCAAGGCCGTCAGCCACGGCGCCAGCCGCAACGAGATCGTTACGCTGGGCGCCAAACTGCTGGACCTGTCCGACGGAGACATGCCGGCGTCGCTGGAAGACGACGCCACCGAGCTCCCCGATGCAAGCGCGCCTGCGCAGTCGCTGCGCGACGCGGTCGACGCTTGCCAGCGTCAGGTCATCCGGCGGGCGCTGGATACGAACCAGGGCAATTGGGCGGTGGCGGCGCGGGCGCTGGATGTGGATCCGAGCAACCTGCACAAGCTGGCAAGGCGGCTGGGGCTGAAAGCCTGAGGCGGTTCACCGTAATGTTGTGCGGCAGCCGGTGTGCTGATCGGAAAGCCCCTTCAGACGTCATTGCCCGCCATCACCACACTGAACCAGCGCTGCCCAGCATATGAAAGGGGCCGCCCCACGTAACGAGGGCGGCCCTGTCTGGTTATTGCACCGTTCATGGGTAGCGATTCGCGCTACCCCGCGGCTCGCATCGCGCCGTCAAGCTGCCCGGGAATGCGAATCCACAACCAGCCGACCGTGAGTGATCGCCGCGTCGACCGCCATGCCGGGCGTGGCGACAAACCCGCCGGCGTCGAAAAGCGGCACGGCGTGCGGCTCGCCGAGCCGGTCCTGATCGGCCGCCAATTCCACGGCCACCGTTGCAGTAAAGGCCGGCCTGCGCGCGTTCCCGATTGAAATCCGGGACACACTCGCGGTAAGCCGGTAGCCCTTGTAGACCATATTGTTATGAAACATGGGACCTCCAGTATCTGACCGAAAAGCCTTGCGGCCGCCGATCACAATGCGCGAATCTGCGTCGCGTGAGGCCCCTTGGCGCCTTGCGCGGTCACATAGCTGACACGCTGATTTTCAAGAAGCACTTTGTGGCCGTCGCTGACGATCTCCGAGAAGTGCGCAAAGATGTCCTTGCCACCGTCCTCGGGCATGATGAAGCCAAAACCCTTGGCATCGTTGAACCACTTCACAATTCCGGTTTCCATTGACGCTTTCCTTTGAATGCGGGCACACCCGCGAAATGAGGCCTGTCAAGGAAAGGATCGCGAACAATTAGGCGCCCCTCGGAGGGTGCAATACCGGACGAAAATCACGATGCTCGAAAAGCTTCAAGGCCACTATGGGCGGCCTGCGGGGGGAAGTCAACGCGCTTTGGGCTTAATGCGTAACCAAATCACCTCAGCGCGTAAGCCGGCCGCCTAAAGCGCGTATGCTGGGCGCGTGGTGCTTGAACGCGCGTCTCCTCGCCGTATCGCCATATGAGGAACAACCCGTGGTCATTCAGCGCCAGCCCCTGCCGCCAGCCCCCTGCCCTATTGTTTTTTCCGCGATCACGGCGGGCGCTGCGTGAGCGCCATCAGAAGATCCATCGCCCGCTTCGCCAACGCTTGCATCAAGCGCCTTCCCTCGACACCGCCGCCGTCCGGCGGCCATAGTGACGCCCGGCGCGATCCCCGCGGCGACACATATCCCAGTTGCGCCACCATCTCGTCGCCCTGGCGCATTTACCGCATCTATGCCCGCCCCGGCCATCTGCTATTGCGCAACGAGCAAGGCCACATCCTGAATCTGGGCGTGATGAAGGGCGCTGAACCCAATCTGCGTTACCGGCTGTTCGCGCGCGACCTGCAGGGCCGGGGATTCGCCACGCGCACGCAATTGCTGGACGACATTGCGCGGCGCATCGAAGCGGGTGAAGTCAGCCAGGAACTGCAGACTCTGCCTGTATGGGACAGACCGCTTGGCGCGGATCTGGACCGTGGCACGCATACGGACGTATCCACGAAGCTGGCACGCTAGCGCAGGCCAGGCGCCGATCGCCCTCCCGGGTCCGACTCCGGCCGCAGCCTGCAACGTCATCGGATATCCGCCCGGCTCGATAAATGCTGGGCCGCCCGATGAACACCCCCCCCGCGATCCTTGACGCCTACGAACGCCTGGGCTGGAAGAGCAACGACCCCATGGCGCACACGCTGCAATTGCGGCGGGATGCGCCCGCGGCGCTGGCCGACCTGGTTCTGCAGGCGTTGGACAGGCCGCTGAAGCACGCGACCTTCATCGACGCCGCGCTGGACCTGATGGACGACGAGGCCTACGTGGCCACGATTGGCGAGGTCTGGCGGCGCGGCGGGGATTCCGAACTGGCGCGGGCGATTCTGGACTCCGCAGCGGTACAGCATCCCGACGCCTTTGCGCCCGATTGGGAGCGGCTGCTGACCGCTGTGCAAGACGACGACGGCGGTCCGGAGTACGCGGCCGATCACGCCTGGCGCGCGCTTGACGATGCCACGCTGCACGACTGGCTGCACCGGCTGGACGACGACCTGTCCGAAGACAGTCCGGGTCGCGCACGCGCCGTCGCATTGCTGCGGTCCCGCCGGCCGCAGACGGTGTACGCGGCCTGGCGCCGCCTGTTCCCCGAGGCCGGCCACCCCGATGCCGCAGTGTGGCTGCAGCAGGCGGGCTATACGGAACACGAAGGCGGCCTGCGCGCCCTGCACGGCGAACAGCCGCTGCACATAGGTTTCAGCGCCGCGCAACGAAAATCCATGCTGGCGCAACAACCGGCGTGGCGGCGCGAGGTGCAACGCGCGCATCCGACCTGGAACGCCGAATCAACGGGCGGCATGCAGGCGCGCATGGGCGGCACGTCGGCGGGCCGATGCGGCCTGTGCCACGGCCCCCTGCACCAGCTGCTGGCCATTCAAGATCCCGCCGCGGCCGGCATCGGTGGCAATAGCGCGATTGAATTCGCCACGTGCCTGTCGTGCCAGGGTTGGGAAACCGACGGCGCCCTTTTCTTTTGCCACGGCGACGACGGCGCGCCGCGGGCGCATCCCAGCCAACAGCGCGATGCCCCTTTGTCGCCAGACTTCGTCGCGACTCCGCTACTGGCGGCCGACGTGACGCTGTTCAAGGCGCCGGCGCGCTGGCATTGGCAGGACTGGGGCGAATCCAATGGCCGCCAGAACCTCAGCCGGGTCGGCGGCGCTCCGAGCTGGGTGCAATCCGCCACCTATCCGGCGTGTCCCGATTGCGGCGACGACATGCCCCTGGCCATGCAGCTGGACTCGGGCCTGCCGCAAGAAGACGGCGGCGAATGGCTGTGGGGCAGCGGCGGCTGCAACTACACCTTCTGGTGCGCGGCCTGCCGCGTCAGCGGGCATCTTTGGCAGTGCACCTGACGCGGGGCGGCGATTGCATGCGGTAACAGGGCCGTGCTACAAGACGGCCCTTTCCCGCCATCGATCCCTTGCCCCATGTTCACCGTCACGACCGCCAGCCTGTTTGTCGCAGGCGTCGCAGTCATCCTGGCCATGCCGGGTCCGACCAATACGCTGCTTGCCGCCGCCGGCCTGCGCCAGGGCTTTCGCCAGTCCGCGCGCCTGACCTTGGCCGAACTGGCCGGCTATCTGGTGTCGATCACGGTGTGGGGCCGCTTCCTGGGGGAAGCCGCGCAGGTGGTGCCCTGGTTGCCGGCCGTGGTGCGGGCGTCCAGCAGCCTGTATATCGCGTGGCTTGCGTGGCGCATGTGGCGCGCCGCCACCGCCGTACCCTCGGCGGCCCAGCAGCTGATCGGCATGCGCACGCTGTTCGTCGCCACGCTGCTCAACCCGAAGGGCATCCTGTTCGCCAGCGCCATCTTTCCCGCCCTGGCCTTCCAGAGCGTCCCCGCGTATCTGACGGCTATGGGCGTCTTTGCGGTGTTGCTGGTGCCCATTGGTCTGGCCTGGGTGATGTTCGGCGCGACGCTGGGCGGTGAACGGATGAAGTGGATCGATCCGGCAAAGATGCAGCGCGGCGCCTCGATCGTGCTGGGCGTGTTTTCGGCGACGCTGGCCTGGTCGGTGTTTCGCTAACAACGGCGTAGCTGCACGAAACTGCGATAAGGTGTCGGCCCTGCTTACCTGCCCCAGGCAGATCACTCGGAGCTCGCAGCACCATGACACTCGGCACTTCATCCACTCACCCCATCGCCATCGATCCCGATCAGGTCGGCGAATACCCCGCCATGACCAAGTCGGGCGGCGGCTATTTCTACGACGACGTCCTGGAATACCGCGTCTGGGTGCATCCGCATGCGGGTGGCGAAGACCTGCATGACGGCGACGATTACTACTACGCCTTCGTCACCTTCGAAGACGCCGCGGCGTTTTCGCAAGATACGCCGGGCGCGGAACAACCGTTGGTGTTGGTGCGGCAGTTGGAGTCCATCAATGAGCCCACGCCAGGCGTTTTTGAACACTACACCGAGGAGCGCATCACCGAATGGCGCGTGGAATGGCTGGCCGACAGCAAACGTGCCGAGACGTCGATCCGCGACTTCCTGAAAAGCCGCGGCGTCTGACCTGCGCGGGTCTGACGCTCCTGCATCAGCTCATGTACACGCCGCCGTTGATGGCGTAGTTGGCGCCGGTGACAAACGCGGCCTCGTCCGAGGCCAGCCACACGCACAGCCCGGCCAGGTCCTGCGCGGTGCCCAGCCTGCCGACCGGCACGCTTTCGAGGATGCGGTCCAGCAGCGCGGGCGGGAAGGCGCGAACGGTGTCGTCGGCGATAAAACCCGGCGACACCAGGTTCACCGTCACGCCGCGCGCCGCGACTTCCTGCGCGAGCGAGCGCGTGAAGCCGATGACCGCGCCCTTGGCGGTCGCGAAGTTGATCTGGCCGATCTGGCCTTTCTCGGCGGCGACCGACCCGATGTTGATGATCCGCCCCCACCCGCGGTCCGCCATGCTGTCGACGACCTGCTTGGTGCTATTAAAAAGCGTGTCCAGGTTGCTGCGCAGGACCGCCGACCAGTCGGCGTGGCTCATCTGCCGAAAGCGCATGTCCAGCATGGAGCCCGCATTGTTGACCAGCACGTCGATCTCGCCGACCTCGCGCCGAACCTTGGCGAACGCGGCCTCGGTCGACGCCCAGTCCGTGGCGTCACCTTCCGAGGCAATGAAGTCGTAACCCAGCGACTTCTGTTCCCTCAGCCAGTGGTCCTTGCGGGACGAGCGCGGACCGCAGCCGGCGACCACGCGATGGCCGGCGCGATGCAGCGCCTGGCAGATCGCGGTGCCGGTATGGCCCATGCCGCTGGTGACGTAGGCGATGCGCAAAGCCATCATTCTTCCTTTCAAAGTCGTGCGGCAGGCGCCGCGGGAAATCAGGCAGCCGCGCCGACCAGGGGGAACAGGCCGAACGCCAGCGCGGCAACCAGCATCACCATGCAGACCATCGTGGCCCACTTCAGCGCATAGCGCTGGTGGTCGCCGAACTCCACGCCGGCCAGGCCGACGAGCAGGTAGGTGGACGGCACGAGCGGGCTGAGCAGGTGGACGGGCTGGCCGATCAGCGAGGCACGCGCCATCTCGACGGGCGTAATGCCATAGCCTTGCGCGGCTTCGCTCAGGATGGGCAGCACGCCGAAGTAAAACGCGTCGTTCGACATGAAGAACGTAAACGGCAGGCTGACCAGTGCGGTGATGCCCGCCAGATACGGTCCCAGCGCGTCAGGAATGACGGCGAGCAGGCTGCGCGACATGGCTTCGACCATGCCGGTCCCCGACAGGATGCCGGTGAAGATGCCCGCCGCGAAGATCAGCGACACCACCGACAGCACGTTGCCCGCATGCTGCGCCACGCGGCGGCGCTGCTCGGCCAGGTTCGGGTAGTTGATGATCAGCGCAATCGCGAACGCGATCATGAACAGCACGGGCAGCGGCAGCACGCCCAGCACCAGGCTCACCATCAGCGCCAGCGTCAGGCCCGCGTTCACCCACAGCAGCTTCGGACGGCGCAGGTCGTGATCCACCTCGATCTCGGGCAGGTTCTTCGGGCCGTCGTCGTCATAGCCGGCGTGCAGCGACGCGCCCTCCGGCAGCGCCAGCACGCCCAGGCGGCGGCGCTCGCGCAGGCCCAGGAAGAACGCCAGGATCAGGATCGCCACGATGGATACGCCCATCACCGGCACCAGCGGCACGAAGATGTCGCCCGCGTCCACGTGCAGGGCGCTGGCCGCGCGTGCCGTCGGTCCGCCCCACGGCGTCAGGTTCATGACGCCGCTGGCCAGCATCGCCAGGCAGGTCATGGACAGTGCGGTCATCTTCAGGCGCCGGTACAGCGGCAGCATCGACGCCACCACGATCATGTAGGTGGTGGAGCCGTCTCCGTCCAGCGAGATCACCAGCGCCAGCACGGTCGTGCCCACCACGATCTTCAGCGGATCGCCCTTCACCGCGCGCAGGATGCGGCCGACGATGGGATCGAACAGGCCCGCGTCGATCATCACGCCGAAGTACAGGATGGCGAACATCAGCATCACGCCGGTCGGCGCGATCTTGCGGATGCCGTCCAGCATCATCTTGTCGATGCCCGCGCCGAAACCGCCGAGCAGCGCAAAGATAATGGGGACAAGGATGAGGGCCACAAGCGGCGACAGGCGCTTGGTCATGATCAGCGTCATGAACGTGATCACCATGCCGAAGCCAAGCAGGGTCAGAAGCATGAGGGTTATCTCCAGCTAGTCGTTGTTATGTGTGCCTGCCTCCGGCTGGGGAAGCGGGTACGCAAGACTAGGAAGAAAAGCTGTCTGGAACCTGTCGTTTTTGTTGGCTGCGACCCGTCAACTTGCCATGCGACAATCGGCGCTATGCGCATCCTGGTAATCGAAGACGATGAGGATTTGTCCGACGCACTCGTGCGCCGGCTGCGTCGTCTCGGCCATGCGGTCGACAGCCAGAACGATGGCCTGAGCGCCGATGGCGTCCTGCAATACGAGACCTTCGATCTCGTCATCCTGGACATCGGCCTGCCCCGCATGTCGGGCTTCGACATCCTGCACCGGCTGCGCGACCGGGGCAGCAAGACGCCCGTCCTGGCGCTGACCGCGCGCATCGACATCGAGGACCGCGTCCATGCCCTGGATACCGGCGCGGACGACTACCTGGCCAAACCCTTCGATTTCCGCGAGCTGGAAGCCCGGTGCCGCGCGCTGCTGCGCCGTCCCAGCCCCCAGGCCACAGGCACCCTGCGTTTCGGCGAACTGGTCATCGACAGTGCGGCGCGACAGGTAACGCTGGCCGGCCGTCGCATCGACTTGCCCAAGCGCGAATTCAGCCTGCTTGAAATCTTGCTGGCCGGCATGAACCGCGCCGTCAGCAAAAGCGAAGTCGCGAACAAGCTGTTTGCGTTTGACGACGACGCCGCGCCCAACGCCATCGAGGTCTACATCGCCCGGCTGCGCCGCAAGCTGGAAGGCTCGCCGCTGCGCATCGAGACGCAGCGCGGCACCGGCTACCTGCTGACGGCCGCGGAAGGTGCGGACGGCGAGCCCTCGGCCCCGCCGCTTCCGTAGCGGCCCGCAACGCGATGAACCAGCCGCGTTCCGAGCAGCCTCGCCGCATTTCCGTGCGCCGCCGGCTGCTGACCGTGCTCGGCGCGCTGTTCGCAGTCGGGCTGGGCGCGATCTACCTGCTGGTGCGCGGCTATGCGCACCAGACCGCCGACACCACCTACGACCAGCTGCTGCGCGCGTCCGTGCTGTCCATGGCCGACAGCCTGCAGCTCGTGCAGGGTGACTGGCAAATGGACATGCCCTACGCGGCGCTTGCGCTGCTGGAGCAGGCGCCGCGCGACCGCGTGTTTTATCGGGTGGCCTCGGCGCGCGGTGCGCTGATCTCCGGATACGGCGACCTGCCCGCGCCGCCCGCGCGCGGCAACACCGACGCCAGCACGCCGCAGCTCTACGCGGCCGAATACCAGGGCGAACCGGTGCGCGTCGCGTGGATGGAACGCAAGGTGGCGGGCCCGCAAGAGACCGAAACCGCGATCATCCAGGTCGCCCAGACACGCGAGGCGCGCAACGCGCTGGCCGAGCGCATTCTGTGGCAAGGCACGCTGGCGCTCATCGGCTTTACGGCGGCCGCGCTGGCGCTGGCCTATTGGGGATTGCAGCGGTCGCTGTCGCCCATCCAGCGGGTCGAGCGCGAGCTGGCTGGCCGCTCCGCGTCGGACCTGCATCCCATCGCCGCGCCGGTACCCGAGGAACTGGACATGCTGGTTCATTCGCTGGACGGCTTCATGGGCCGGCTGTCGGAAAACCTGGACACCCTGCGCCTGTTCATCGCGGAGGCCGCGCACCAGCTGCGCACCCCGCTGGCCGCGCTGCATGCGCAGATGGAGGTTGCGCTGGACGAGGACGATCCGGCCGAGCAGCGGCGCAGCCTTCTGGCCGTGCTGCGCAACGCCGAAAAGCTGTCGCGGCTGGTCAACCAGCTTCTTAGCGACGCCAGCGTCATCCACCGCAGCAATGTCCGGCAGTTCCAGCCCGTCGACGTGGCCGAACTGCTTAGCCAGGCCGTGTACGACACCGTCCCGCAGGCGGACCCGCAGCCGGATGTCCGGCTGCATCTGCCGTCCGCCAACGAGGGCAAGCCACCGCGCGTCATGGGCGACAACCTGATGCTGCGCGAAGCCTTCAAGAACCTCATCGACAATGCCTTGCGCCACGGCGCCAACGACGATGGCCACATCGACGTGCGGCTGGACCCGCACGACGGCGGCTGGCGCATCACGGTGTCCGACCAGGGCCCGGGGATCCCGCCCGCGCTGGCCAACACAGCCTTCGAACGGTTTGCGCGCGGCCCCAATCCCCGCTCGCCCGGCGCCGGGCTGGGCCTGTCCATCATCAAGCGCGTCGTGGACATCCACGGCGGCACGCTCAGCCTGAGCAACCGCGTGGGCGGCGGACTGGATGCCGCGATCACGCTGCCCGCCACCCCCTTGCCCGCCAGTGCCGATCATGCGTGACGCCCTATCCTTCCTGCGCGGCCTGGCCGTGATCGCCGCGCTGACGCTGTCGCCGGTCAGCCACGCTGCCGAAGTGAGCAGCAGCGGCCTCACGCTGGGTCCCGCCGACAGCACCAACGTGCTGGTCGTGCACGCGTCCAACAGCGTGCAGGTGTTTCGCGGCGTGCTGGAAGACTTCAGCAGGCTCAACCCCTCCGTCCGGCTGGAATACACCGAGCTGTCGACGCAGGAGCTCTACAGCGAGACCGTGGTCCGCGCCGCGAAGGCGCCCGCCGTTCCGTCGGGGCCCGACATCGTCATCAGCAGCGCCATGGACCTGCAGACCAAACTGGTCAACGACGGCTACGCGCGCGTGCACATCTCGCCGCAGACGCGCGCCCTGCCCGGCTGGGCGAACTGGCGCGACGAGGTCTTCAGCATCGGCACCGACCCCATCGTGATGGTCTACAACACGCGCAAGCTCGATGCCGCGCGCGTGCCGCACACCCGCCGCGAATTGCTGTCGCTGCTGCAGGCGCCCGACCAGCCGCTCGCCGGCCGCATCTCCACCTACGACGTGCAGGGCAGCGGCATCGGCTATCTGGCGGCCACGCAGGACACGCGGCTGGACAGCATGGCGGGCGCGCTGCTTGGCGCCTTCGGCCGCAACGGCGTGTCCATCCACGAGTCCACCGAACACGCGCTGGACAAGCTGGAAAGCGGCGACGTGATACTGGCCTACAACCTGCTGGAGTCCTATACCCGGCACCGCATCGACAATGGCGCGCCACTCGCCATCATCTACCCGCAGGACTACACGCTGATGCTGTCGCGCTCGGCCATCATTCCGAAGCAGGCGCCGCGCGGCGACCTGGGCGCGCTGTTCCTGGACTATCTGCTGTCGGCGCGCGGCCAGGATGCGCTGGCGCGCGAGTCCGGCATGCGGCCGGTCAGCGCGTCGGTCGTCCCCGCGGCCGGCGTGCGGCCCGTGGCATTGGGCGTCGGCCTGCTGGTATACCTGGACCCGCTGAAAAAGCGCCACTTCCTGGACCTGTGGCGCGCGGCGATCTTCCCGCCGCGCTGACGCCGCACCGGCTGCGCGTTAGCGCAGCGCCACGCTCATGCCGCCGTCAGCCATCACCACCGCGCCCACGATGTAGCTGGCCTTCTCCGACGCCAGAAACGCAATGACCTCAGCGATCTCGCGCGGCTCGGCCGCCCGCCGGATCGGCGCGTTTTTACCGTGCTCGGCCAGAAAGCCGGGACCGTCCGCGTGAATGTGGTTGGTGATGTTGGTGACCACGTCGCCCGACCCCACGGCGTTCACGCGGATGTTGTGCTCGATGGCCTCCAGCGACAGAGCGCGCGTCAACTGCGCCAGCGCGCCCTTCGAAGCGGCATAGGCCGCAATGGTGGGAAAGGCCTGATAGCACGCATATGAACCGACGTTGACGATCGCGCCGCGGCCCGCCGGCGCCATCACGCGCATCGCTTCGCGCGAAAACAGGAAGGCGCCGGTGGCGTTCACGGCAAGGATGCCGTTCCAGTCGTCCAGGGTCATGTCGATCACCGGCTTGTTGATGATGACGCCCGCGTTGTTCACCAGGATATCCAGCCTGCCGAAATGGTCTATCGCGGTCTTGGCCGCAAGTTCGGCGCTGTCTTCCCGCGAAATGTCGGCCACCAGGGGCTCGACACCGGGCCGCGCCAACGCGCGCACAGCGTCATCCCGGTCCACCGCCACAATGCGCGCGCCCTGCGCGTGCAGGAGCTCCAGGGTGGCCAGGCCGATGCCGCTGGCGGCGCCGGTCACAATGGCGGTCTGGCCGGAAAAGGGCTGGTCTTCAGAAGTCGTTGCAGTCATAAGTGATTCCTTTGGGTTGATTGATCAATACGGGCTGGCCGTCGGGCGCACCACTACCTCGCTGACGTCCACGTCGTCCGGCTGCTCGATGGCGTAGGCAATGGCGCGGGCGATGGCGTCCGGGTGCAGGGCCACGCGGCGGAACGACTGCATCGCCACGCGCGCGGTGTCGTCGGTGATGGTGTCGGCCAGTTCCGACTCGACGACGCCGGGGCACACCACGGTCACGCGGATCTTGCTGGTCTCCTGGCGCAGGCCGTCCGAAATCGCGCGCACCGCAAACTTGGTCGCGCAGTACACCGCCGCAGTCGGCGACACGGCGAGCCCGCCGATGGAAGACACGTTGATCACCTGTCCATGTCCCTGGCGCTCCATGCCCGGCAACACGGCCGCGATGCCGTGCAGCACGCCGCGGATATTCACGTCGATCATGCGGTCCCACTCGTCCACCTTCAACGAATTCAGCGGCGACAAAGGCATCACGCCCGCGTTGTTGACGATCACGTCCACCTGTCCGTAGGCCGCCTCGGCGCCCTGCACGAAGTCCCGCATGTCCTGGGCCGACGTGACGTCCAGCGCACGAAATGCTGCTGTGCCGCCGTTTGCCCGAATCTCTTGCACCAGTGTTTCCAGCCGGTCCGTGCGCCGCGCACCCACGTACACGCGGTGGCCCTGCGCCGCCAGCAGCCGCGCCGTCGCCTCGCCGATGCCGCTGCTGGCGCCGGTGATCAGCACCACTTTGGATTGCCGGTTTTGTGTCGAAGTCATGGTCCTTACTCCAAGTCGTTTGCGTGACTCAAATGCTAAGGATTGCGGCGCCGCGCGCGAATACCTGCGTCTATCGCACCCTTGCCCATTCCTATCGCACACCCTGTTCCGCTTCGATGGGCGCCGGTAGAATGTCCCGCACCGGAACCGAACCACGGATGCCTCATGACGCTGCCGTCCAATCCGCAGTCGCGCGAAATGATTGCCCTCATCGAACGCCTGGCGCCCAACGAGGGCTACAGCCTGTCCGCACTGGACGGCGTGCGCTTCATGCGCTCGGACCGGCCGCTTGGCCGCACGCCGGTGCTTTATGAGCCCGGCATCGTCATCGTCTGCCAGGGCCGCAAGCTCGGCTTCCTGGGCGATGAAACCTACGTCTACGACGCCCAGCACTTTCTGGTGCTGTCCGTGCCCCTGCCCTTTTCCACGGAAACGCAGGCGAGCAAGGAGGAACCCATGCTCGCGGTGTCGATACGGATGGATCTGGCCACCGTCGCCGATCTGGTGGTGGCGATCGACAACCGCTCGGGCGAAGGTCCCGACGCAGCAGGCAAAGGCGCAGGCACCCAAAACGGTGACGCGCCGCTCGGCATCGCCTCTACCCCACTATCCGAGGAACTGGCCGACGCCACCGTGCGCCTCTTGCGCGCGCTCTGCAACCCGCTCGATGCCGAGATCCTGGGCCCGTCCCTGATGCGCGAGATCTGCTTTCGCGTCCTGAGCGGCGAGCAAGGCGGCGCCCTGCGCGCCGCGCTGGCGCACCCGGGACGCTTCGGCCGTGTCGCGCGTGCGCTGCGCCGTATCCACACGGACTATTCCCAGCCGCTGGACGTCACGCACCTGGCGCAAGAGGCCGGCATGAGCGTCCCCGCGTTTCACGTCAATTTCAAGGCGGTGACGCAGACCTCGCCCATCCAGTACATCAAGTCCACGCGGCTGCATCAGGCCAGGCTCATGATGATCCGCGACGGGCTGACGGCCGCGTCGGCCTCGGCCCGCGTCGGCTACGAAAGCGCGTCGCAGTTCAGCCGCGAATTCAAGCGCTTCTTCGGCCGCACGCCGGTCGAGGAAGTGCGCGACATGAAGGCGTCGTTCGCGCTGTCGCCCGCGGCTGTCCTCGGCGATTTCGCGTCCCGGCACTGAGGCGGGCGCGGCGTCCCATCGTGTAGCATTCGGCGCAACTGTTGCAACCCTCACGAATCACGATGTCCAACGACTCCCGCGCCATCGGCCTGCATCACAAGACCGCCCAGCAGATCCAAGATGAAACGCTTGCCGCCATTCATGGCTGGTTTGACACGCTGCAAGCGCGCGAAGACATCGACGCGATCGTGGCCCGCACCCCGCTGCAGGCCGGCATCCACAGCGAGATCCTGCTGGAGTACGAGCCCTCGCGCATCATGTTCGACGTCATGCCCAGCTGGGAGCCCGACGACGAAGATGGCCTTCGCGCCGAAGGCCGCAACGGCCCGCTCAGTCCCGAAGCCATCCACCAATCGCTGGCGCCCGTGCTGCGCGAGGCTGTGCTTGAACGCATCGCCCGGCTTGCCGGCAAGCCGCACCTGGACCACCATTTCCGCTTTCGCGCCCAGTTCCCCACCACCGAGGGCCGGCTGCGCCTGACGCTGGTGGACCTCACCGACGAGGTCAAGCAGCAAGGCCTGCGCGAGCGCGTGGCGCAATACGTGGACCAGGAAGTGCTGAACGGCACCCAGCCCACCGGCCGCCTGCACATCAGCCTGCTGTGCCGCCATCTGCTGGACGAACGCCTGTTTCCCAGGTTCGATTACCCCTGGCTGATCGCCGTCTTTACGCGCGTGCTGGCGCTGAACGCGGGCCAGGAGTCGCTGGCGGAGCAGCGCGGCGCCATCATCCATGCGCTGCGCCGCTGGTCCGAAGAGCAATATCTGCCGCGCTACTTCGACGTGGCACAGAACGCCTTCCGCCAGAACACCTACACGCTCAAGCCCGGCGCAACGCTGGATCCCGACGACGGCGGCATCGACCTGCTGCTCTACGCGGCAACGCTGATCCTGCGCTTTGAACCCGGCTATGCGCGGCCGCTTGGCCTGACCTTTCTGGAGCTGGCGCGCGACGGGGGCAGCGCGCGCGCCGCAGCGATGCTGGTCACCGGCAGCGGGGCGCTGGCGCCAGCATGCACGCGCCTGGCAGGCGAACACGTGGACTGCGCCGCCAACGACGTGCTTGCCACGCTGTCCGTCACGATCCGGCAGGAATCGGCGGCGGCCTACATCCAGGCGCTCGATTTCATCGCGAACGCGTTGCGCGCGGGCTTTCCAGCCGGATACCGCATCGAATTGAAAAGCCGTGCACGCCACTACCTGCCCATCAAGGGCCTGGCCAAGTCCGACACGCATCGCTTCTTTGCCAACGCCGCGCAGCACCCCCCGGCGCACGATGCGCTGGAGAATTACGCGCGCGCCGCCATCCGGCCCTACGAGTGGTACACCGATTCGGAAGCCGAGAAGGCCTGCCTGTCGGGCACGTACGCGGCCTTCGCGCTGGGCCTGGCCGACGCCGGCCGTTTCCCGCTGCTGCGCCACTACATGGATCTGGTGGATGACGAACACCAATCGGTGCAAGACCGCTACACCACCGTGTTCCTCGAACAGCATGGGCTGACGCCGGACACGCTTGCCACCGCCGTGGCATGCCTGTGCGTCTGCACGGATGGCTTCAAGCCCCCCGCCGGGTTCGCAATTGACGACGCGCAGACACTGGACCTGCTGGCTGGCGCGCTGGCCGAGCTGCCCGAACACCACAGGGCGCATGTGCGCGAACGGCTGTACGGATCCGACAAGAAGTTGGCCGCGCTGGCCCGCAAGGCGGACGAACCGAAAAAGGCGCTGCTGCTGCGGCTGCTGGCGCAATAGGCACAGCCGTGCGGCGCGGCGGTTTCACAAGGATGTGCGCGGCGGTTGAATTATCCCGGTATCGCCGCATCAACACGCAATTTTCCTTACGGACAAACCCGGCGAAACCATCATCGCGCGCAAATTTGCGACGATAATCGGCGCTGGGTTTGCCGCCATCACCACATGTTCCACGCGGCGCTCCCTCCGCTTTGATCCGCAGCAGCGGTGCGCCGCCATACCTTGCCGGCCGGCGCCACCTACAACCATGTGTGACACGTAGCAGCGATTACGTTTGAACCAGCGTTGGAGGCACGCCATGCCCGATCATCGAATCGCATTGCGCCGCGCCGTCGAGGCCGTCGACCATCTGACCGACCCCGACCCGCCGTGGCGCGACATCCTGGGCACGGCCCGCGATCTTGTCGGGGCCGACAGCGGCGCGCTCATCGTGTTCGACGCCAGGAACAAGCTGCTGACCCTGACCGCCATCGGTCTTTCCGACGCGTGCGCCTCGGATTACCAGGAGCACTATTGCAACTGCGACATCGTTGAGCAGGACGGACGCAACGCCCCCGCCGGCACCTGGCTGGACACCGCGCGGATGTACGAACCCGCGCAGTTGCACCGCACCGAGTTCTATACGGACTTCATGGCCCGGCATCGCATGGCGCAGGTGCTGGCGCACATCATCGAATCGAACACCGTGCTGCACGCCGCGATCGGCTTTCAGCGTTCGTCCGTCGACGCGAAGGCGGGCGACCGGCTGCAATCGGGCGACTACGCGCGCTATTTCCGCCTGCTGCGCCACCAGTTGTCGCAACGAGAACGAACCCGCGCCATCGGCTGGAAGTCGCTGGAAAGCGCCTTTTCCGAGGTCAACGAAGCGGTGCTGCTGATCAGCGTGGATTGCATCGTCGACAAGCTGTCGCCGCTGGCCGTGGGTTTCCTGGACGACGTGAACGGCTGGACGCTGCACGGCCGCCGGCTGCGCCACGCGGACGCCAAGGTGCAGCGGCTGTTCGACGCGCACTGCGCCGCCGTGGCGGGCGACGGCCAGATGCGTTCAATGGCCACGGCCTCGGGCTGGGGAGAGCTGTTCTGGGTGGACATCAGCACGGCGCCGCATGCGCTCAGCCTCATCGGCGGCCGGATGCTGCTGGTGCGCATGCGCAAGAAAAGCGCCTTCGCGATGCCGGACGTCACCAAGCTGCAATCGGTGTTCTCCATCACTCATGCCGAAGCCGGCCACAGCGTCGAAGAGGTCGCAACCTTGCGCCACGCCTCGGTGCTGACGGTGCGCAAGCAGGTGGCATCCTTGCTGACCAAGATGGAGTGCAGCCGCCAATCCGAACTGGTCCGCCTGGCGTCGTTGCTGTAACACGCGCGGCCGCGCCGCGCGGCGTACTCAATTTTGAGTATGTGGCCTGCACCCATGCGGCCCTACGATGAGCACGAAGGCATGAGACCCGGGCCGCCACGCGCCCGTCGGGTCACCATCCCGTCTGCGCTCGCTATCG
>CBHWAL010000026.1:0-16214 GCA_966111495.1 uncultured Achromobacter sp.
TGCTGACCGAATCCGAGATATTAGCCCGGGACTTTTGGAAAGTCAAAAAGCTGTTGCAGGCTAAGGGCTTAGGTGTGGCGTGAAGGCTTCAGGCGCCCGGGATCACGCGCAGCGCGATGTCGCGCGCCACCCGGCGGATGCCGTCCATGGCCGCTTGCCGGTGGGCGGCGTCCAGGCGGTCAGTGGGGATGGACGTGCTGACCGCCACCCGCTTGCCCAGTGGCGTCACGCCGACAAAGGCCGCAAAGCACACCAGTCCCGTGGCGACCTCCTCCTGTTCCTGGGCCAGTCCCTGGCGCCGCGCGTCGTCGAGCTCGCGGTGCAGGTGCGCGGGGTCCGAGATCGTGCGGTCGGTGACGCGGGGCAGGGTCTTGGGGAGCCGGGCGGCAAGGTCCTCGGGCGGCAGGCTGGCCAGCAGCGCCTTGCCCAGCGCGCAGGCGTGCGCGGGCAGCCGCAGACCCAGGTCGGACACCAGGCGCACGGGGCGGCGCGCGTCCTCGCGCGCCAGGTACACCACCTCAAACCCATCCAGCGCCGCCAGTTGCACGACCTCGTTGCAGCGCTCCACAAAACCGGCGGCGGCCTGATGAAAGGCCGCCTGCAACCCATTGTGCCGCAGATAGGCGGCGCCAAGCGCCATCAATTCCAGTCCGATGATGTAGCCGCCATCCTGGCGTTCGACCCACCGGCGTTGCTCAAGACAGTCGAGCAGCAGGTACAGCGTGCTCTTCGGCATCTGGCAGGCCCGGGCCAATTCGGCGGCCTTCACCGGCGCGGGACGACCGGACAGCACGCGCAGGATGTCGTGGGCGCGGCGGATGGCGGGAACGTCGTAATCGGCGGCCATGATGGCAATGATTCCAATAGGTTGGATATAAAAGCAATATGTTGGACATGATAAATGAAGTCTCCTAGACTGGGCTCGCCATGTCCGGCACAAAACAATCACGCGCCCGCCACCGACCGGGCACAAGCGAGGAGACGCCATGAACGACAACAACCTGCTGCCCGCCGACCTGCCCGACGCCTTGCTGGTGGGACGCATCTGGCGCCCCGATCCCATCGGTGGACCCAGTGTGGTCGTCGTCCGCGCGGGCGAGGTGGTGGACATCACTGCCACGGTGCCCACCGTGTCCGATCTGCTGGACCATCCCGACCGCGTCTCGGTGGCGCGCGAGGCCAAGGGCGAGTCCCTTGGCGACGCGCACGCCCTCATGGCCGCCACGCTGCAAGGCGCGGACGGGCCGCGCCTGCTGGCGCCGTGCGATCTGCAGCCGGTGAAGGCGGCGGGCGTCACCTTTGCCATCAGCCTGCTGGAGCGCCTGATCGAAGAAGAGGCGGGCGGCGACGCCGGCCGCGCCGAGGAAATCCGCGTGCGCATGCAGGCGCTGATCGGCTCCGATCTGTCCCGGCTGCGCCCGGGATCGCCCGAAGCCATCCGCCTGAAGGCCGAAATGATCGAGCGCGGCCAATGGTCGCAGTATCTGGAAGTGGGCATTGGCCCCGACGCCGAGGTCTTCTCCAAGACGCCGCCCATGGCGTCCGTGGGATTCGGGGCGCGGATCGGCGTGCTGCCGGAATCGCAGTGGAACAACCCCGAACCGGAAATCGTGCTGGCCGTCGACAGCCGGGGCGAGGTGGTCGGCGCCACGCTGGGCAACGACGTGAACCTGCGCGACATCGAAGGCCGCAGCGCGCTGCTCCTGACCAAGGCCAAGGACAACAACGGGTCCTGCGCCATCGGCCCCTTCATCCGGCTGTTCGATGGCGGCTTCACGCTGGACAGCGTGCGGGATGCGGACGTCTCGCTGCGCATCGAAGGCTCTGATGGCTTCACGTTGGACGGCGTCAGCCACATGCGCGAGATCAGCCGCGACCCGCTCGACCTGGTTCGCCAGACCTTCGGCGCGCATCACCAGTACCCCGACGGCTTCATGCTGTTCCTGGGCACCATGTTTTCGCCGTCCAAGGACCGCAAGGGGCCGGGCACCGGCTTCACCCACGTGACCGGCGACCGGGTCGTCATCGCCTCGGAGCGTCTGGGCGCGCTGGTCAACGAGGTGCAATTGGCCACCGAAATCCCGCCCTGGACCTTTGGCGTGCGCGCGCTTTACGCCAACCTGGCCGCGCGGGGTCTGCTGCCGTAGGGCCGGTGCGCGGCCGCCGGATCCGACCTGGGGCAGGGCCCGTGGCGCCGGACCCTGCCGCTTGCGGCATGCGCGCCCGGAATTCCCGCGCACTCCCCGTATAATCCACGGTCGAATCCCCCGCCGACCGCTGGCGGGCCCAGCGGTAAGAGCCGTCACGCGGCTCGCTTCACACTTGTCGGATACGTCTTGAATCTCCCCGCGCTCATTGCCCCCATAGCTGACGATATGAAAGCCGTCGATGCGGTTATCCGCGAGCGGCTGAATTCCGATGTGGTTCTGATCCGCACGATCGGCGACTACATCATTGGGGCGGGCGGCAAGCGCATGCGCCCGGCCATGGTGCTGATGGTGGCGCGCGCCCTGGGCTACGAAGGCACCCATCACCAATTGCTGGCCGCCGTGGTGGAATTCATCCACACAGCCACGCTGCTGCATGACGACGTGGTGGACGAATCCGACCTGCGCCGTGGCCGCGAGACGGCCAACGCCGTGTTCGGCAATGCCGCCAGCGTCCTGGTGGGCGACTATCTGTACTCGCGGTCGTTCGAGATGATGGTCGAGGCCGACTCGATGCGCATCATGAGCATCCTGTCCGAAGCGACCACCGTGATCGCCGAGGGCGAGGTGCTGCAGTTGCTGAACGTGCATGACCCGGACGTCTCGCAAGAGCGCTACCTGCAGGTGGTGCGCTACAAGACCGCCAAGCTGTTCGAAGCCGCCGCTCAGGTGGGCGCCGTGCTGGCGGGCGCCACGCCCGAGCAGGAAGCCGCCGCGGCCGCCTATGGCCGCCACGTGGGCACCGCGTTCCAGCTGGTCGACGACGTCCTGGACTACAGCGGCGACGCCGCCGCGCTGGGCAAGAACGTCGGCGACGACCTGCGCGAAGGCAAGCCCACGCTGCCGCTGATCCGTGTCATGGAAGTGGGCGCGCCCGAACAGCAGCAACTGATCCGCGACGCCATCAAGACGGGCGACGCCGACTTCGCCGCCGTGGCCGCCGCCATCCAGGCCACGGACGCCCTGGAACACGCCCGCCTGGCCGCCGTGGCCGAGGCAGATCGGGCCCGCGAAGCCCTTTCGATCTACCCCATTTCCCCTTTTCAAAATTCTCTGTTAGAATTCTGCGCTTTCGCGGTGAATAGAGATCGCTAGCAAAAAACGGCGGTTGGAAATTCATCCAGGCGGTCTGAACATCAGACGGCTGGAAGTGGAAAAAGCAGTGAATGAAAAAGCAGTGAAGCAAGTGCAGTAGAGAAAGTGCAGTGAAACGTTTAGTGGGTCTGAGCACCGCTAGATGAGTAGTCAAGATCGGGGCGTAGCTCAGCCTGGTAGAGTACTGCGTTCGGGACGCAGGAGTCGGAGGTTCGAATCCTCTCGCCCCGACCACTTCATGTGGTCGAGAATTCAAGAAGGTGTTTCCCGACATCTTTTGGCTGAAAGCCGGTATCGCGCAAGCGCTGCCGGCTTTTTTGCATTTGCGCGGCTGGATGCAAAAACTATTGCTCAGCGGCCGGTGTCTGTCACCCTTGAGGCACTGCGTCTAGCCTGAGGTCATTTCGCCCGGGTGTGAGACACCTCGTATAGCGTCAGCTCCCACATTGCCGGAGAAATTGTCCACGTCCCGGTCATTTATTACCGGGCGATGAAAACCAGGCATGTCCCGTGCTAATAATGGTGCGTGCTGATCCAATCTGGTGCAGTTTTTTTATATTGCCTTACGCAATAACTAAATAAGCTACCGATTTGGATAATGATTTTTCAGTTTGGTTAAACCAGACTAAGAAAAACGTCTTTTCATATTTGATTACATTACACATCTGTCTCATGTTGCGGTTTGTGTAATGAATGTAATTTTTCTAGGGATTTCCCGGGTTTATTACGGGCAATCCTGATTTATTTCCGCAGCAATAAAAATATTTAGCAAAAAGTTTGCTGCGCGACCCCTCTACGATGCCCAGGCTCGCTACCCGGATAGTTAACCGGATACCGAGCCAAATTCATTTTCAGCAATACGTCCGCCCCTATACGGCAAGGGTATTTCGATTTCATGTCGACGTACTCGCTTCGGGGCGTCGATTTCTAGTGTCTGCGACACGACGAAAACAGTGAGGTCCCCCGTGGTAAAGAGAATCGCAGTGTGTGGCCTTGGATATGTCGGCCTGCCCGTGGCAGTGGCATTTTCCAGGCGCTTTGATGTCATCGGTTTTGACGTGGACAAGCGGAGAATCGCACGGCTGAAAGAGGGTGATGACTGGACCGGCGAGATCGAACGCGACGTATTGATTGCCTCCCCCATGCAGTTCACCGATCAGTTGTCGGAATTGGAAGGCTGCGACTTTTTCGTGGTGGCCGTCCCGACGCCGGTCGACGAGAAAAACAACCCCGACTTTTCTTTGCTGGTGCGCGCGTGCCAAGCCATCGGCCCCGTGCTGCGTCCTGGCTGCATCGTGGTCTTCGAATCGACCGTCCACCCCGGCGCCACCGAGGAAATCTGCGGCCCCGAACTTGAGAAGGCATCCGGCCTGCGCGCTGGCGTCGACTTCAAATTGGGCTACAGCCCCGAGCGCATCAACCCGGGCGACCGGGAGCATCCGCTGGAGAAGATCGTCAAGATCGTGTCCGGTCAGGACGAGCAATCGCTGGAAGTGATTGCCGGCGTGTACGAGCAGATCATCGACGCGGGCGTGCACCGCGCCTCCTCGATCAAGGTGGCCGAAGCGGCCAAGGTGCTCGAGAACACCCAGCGCGACATCAACATCGCGCTCATGAACGAGATGTCCAAGATCTGCGATCTGGTCGGCATCCGCACCTCGGAGGTCCTGGCGGCCGCCGGCACCAAGTGGAACTTCCTGAAGTTCACGCCCGGTCTGGTGGGCGGCCACTGCATTGGCGTCGACCCGTACTACCTCACGTCCAAGGCCCAGGAACTGGGCTATCACCCCGAAGTCATCCTGTCCGGCCGCCGCATCAACGACGGCATGGCCGCGCACGTGGCCTCGCGCCTGGTGCAGCAGCTTGCGCGCAGCGGCCGCCTGAATGCGTCCACCCGAGTCGGCATCCTGGGCATGACGTTCAAGGAAAACGTGCCCGACATCCGCAACTCGAAGATCGTCGATCTGTACCACGCGCTGGGCCAGTACGGCATCACGCCGGTCGCGTGCGATCCGATGGTCGATCCGGAGCAGATGGAGCACGAGTACGGGATCAAGCTTGCCGACCGCGGCGACTTCCGCGACATGGACGTCCTGATCCTGGCGGTGCCGCACCGCGAAACCATGGAAACCCTTTGGGAAGACCTGCCGCAGCTCGTCAAGAACGGCGGCATGGTCTGCGACTTGAAGTCGGTGCTGGATGCCAAACGACTCCCGGCCGACCTGTTGTACTGGACTCTCTAGTTCAGGCTCGTAATCCATCAATACAGGAGAGACCCTGAATGACCGCATTTACCATCGCTCCGATCGGAACCTGCCGCATCCATACGCCGCTGCGTGATGCCGTGGGCCGCTACCCGATCAAGCTTCAGCTCGGCCGCAATTACGGTTTCGTGCACACGGCCGCCGAAGCGCTCCAGCAGGCGCGTTTCATGTTCAGCCAAAGCGACATCCCGGCTGACGTGCAGCGCCTGATCTTCCGTCCGTCCAATGGCGAGCAGGCTCGCCGCGGCACGCACAAGCCGGCCGACCTGTACATGGTCGAGCTGTCCTCGCGCAAGCTGCTGACGATCGACGGCCATCCCATCCAATCGAATTACCTGGTCCGCTACTTCAGCGAGTTCTTTGCCGACCGCGCCCGTACCCGCGCGTTCTGGTCGATGGCCGCCGCTGACCGCCTGGCCGAGCGCCGCGCGCAGCTCGACCAGGACCCGGTCTTCAAGAGCCTGAACACTGAAGACCGCGACCTGCTCGCCCGCGTCGTCAAGCGCGACCAGACGGACGAGGAGATCGAGCAGGAGATGCGCCAGCTCGTCGAGCTGCTGGGCCGCGACAAGGTCGTGTTCGTCACCCACGTCAATGCCCACACGCCGGACAACGTGCCCATCGAACAACGTCAGCAGTTGATCGCCGCCATTGCCGCCGCCGCGCAGCGCATCGGTGTGCCGTGCTACGACCCGACGCCGCTGATGAACAAGCTGGGGCAGGCCGAAGCCATGGAAGACGGCGGGCTGGACCTGACCCACTACACGCCGGCCTTCGCCGAGCGTCTGTACACGGACTGGTTCAAGAACTTCATCCGTCCGCGCATGAGCTCCTCGACCCCGCAGGTCTCGGTGCCGAAGCTGGGCGCGGAAGAAAGCGTCGAACGCATCGAGAAGCTGTGGGATTCGGGCGAGCTGCGCGAAGCCTCGCGCCGCGTGCGCGATGTGCTGCGCCGCTACCCCAGCCTGCCGGATCACGTGGTGCTCTTTGCGCGCATCCAGGAAGAACTGGGCGACTACGAAGGCTCGTTGGCCCTCCTGGGCAGCGCCGATGCGCTGTCCTCGGGCAGCAAGGCCGAGCAGATCCTGATGCGCAACCAGTTCAAGCTGGGCCGCTACGACGTGGCGTACTCGCTGGCCGCTGGCCTCTTGGGCGACGAAATCGAAACGCCGGAAATCGTCCGCATTGCGGCGGTGTCGGCGGGCCACCTGGGCTATGTGGACGAAAGCCTGGGCAACTGGAAGCAGCTGTTCCGCATTTCCGAGCCGACCGACGCGATGGCGCTGGAAGCGGCCGACACGGTGTTGTCGCTGCTGCAGACGGGCGGCGACATGGAATCGGCGATTCGCTGGGTGCATGAAGTCCGCGCGGCGATCCCGAGCTATGGCCGCGGCTTCGCGGTGCTGTGGCGCGACCGCCTGCTGGCAGGCGACCGCGAAGCGCTGCGCGACCTGGCGGGCGAACAGCCCAAGCTGGAAGAGAGCGACGCGCTGGAACTGGTCAAGGAAGCCTTGTGGCGCGGTTGCATCATGGCTGCGGCGACGCTGGCTGCCTCGTGCGGCCTGGCCAAGAGCGAGCACGAAGAGATCAGCGCATGGCTGCAATCGCAGTCCGCGACGTGGGCCGAGGAAGGCAACCGCGCGCTGGACGAAGGACGCCTGCGCGACGCTGCCGAACGCATCTGCGCGCACCGGCTGCTGAACCCCGACGCCCTGGCTGGCGCCCGTGCGCAGCGCGCCTTCGAACGCGCCATGCGCCTGGGCGTGCGGGCCGCACTGGTGGCCGGCAACCACAAGGATGTGATCGACCTGACCAATCTGGCCATCGACACCAACGTGGACTTCCCCGAACTGCACGCCATGCGTGGCCGTGCGGCGGATGCGCTGGGCGACAAGAAGACGGCGATGCGCCACCTGGAAGTGGCCGCCGCCGGCGATGCCGCCCCGTTCAGCGCCAAGCTGCACTTTGCCCGCGTCGCCTTCAATGGCGGCTGGTTCGGTGAAGCGATCGACGCGTACAAGGACGTGCTTGGCCACTCGGGCGCCGATCAAAGCGCCAAGGACGAAGCCGAACGCCAGCTCGGCAGGCTCGGCCCGCGCGCCATCCGCGGCGCCCGCGAGATCCTGTCGAACGGCGACCATCAGGCCGCGTGGAAGCTGCTGGATCGCGTGGCGCAGTCGTGGCCCGGCATGCCGGAAGTGGATCACGAGAAACGCCGCATCCTGGCCTATCTGTACGCCGAGGCGCGCGCCCTGGAACCGTCCAGCGCCACCGAGCGCCTGGCGCTGGGCGAACGCATCGTGTCGCTCGTGCCTGACGATCCCATCGGCCTGCGTCTGGCCGCGGTGGGCGCCATGCGCCTGCACCGTTTCGAACAGGCCCTTCCGTACTGGAAGCAGCTGCAGGAACGTTCCGAGAACCCGGCGCAGTATGACCACTACATCGAGCGCTGCCTTGTCTGGATCGAGAAGATCAACAGGAGAAAGGCAGCATGAATCCGCCTCTGATAACCGAGCGAGTGGACCCCAAGTCCGATCTTCAGCAAGTTCAAGCGCAGTTGGAGGAAATCGTTGCGGCATCGGGGCGGGTTCAAGTCGCTCAAGAGAATCTGGCACGCGCCAAGGCGCTTGGCCGCGATCACATGGAGGATTCGAAAGTTCGCTTCCTCCTGCTCCGTCTGCAGGAGTCGGCGGGCCTGAACGAAGGCATGGCCGAGCAGTGGGCAACTCTGCTCGAGGAATGCCCGGATGACCTGCAGATCGTGCGCTATTGCGCGACGCGGCTGGTGAAGGAACGGCACCTGGACGAAGCCATGGCGCTGGTCGACCGTCACCTGCCGGCCGAGACAACCAATCCGGACCGCCTGTTCTCGCGGGCGAAGCTGCTGAGCGACATCCGCGCGCACGAGCAATCGGACACGCTGTTCCGGCGTCTGATCTCGCAGCACACGGATCGCAACATGCGCGTGGAGTTCGCCAAGCGCCTGCGCAAGCGCGGGCTGCTGGCCGACGCATGGGACGCGATCGCGCCCGTGGCCAAGCACCTGACGCCCGGCAGCAAGGCGGCCGAGCTGGCCGAAGGGCTGGCCAGCGACTTCGCGTTCTACCAGCGCTTCGAATCCGAAGAATCGCTGGCGGGCAAGGACGTGCGCATCGTGTCGATGAAGCACGCGATCCTGCACTTTCGCAACCGCAAGATCGCTGAAAACACGCCGGAAAAGCCAGTGTCGGTGGCGCTCGTCACCGGCAGCCTGGGACCGGGCGGCGCCGAACGCCAGCTGACCCGCCTGGCGGGCGAGCTGACCCGTCTGGCCGCGTCGCCGGACCAGCAGCCGCCGGACATCCTGATGCGGCCCAAAAAGGTCGAGGTGCTGGTCAAGCAGCACACCGAACCGTCCGGGTCGCCCAAGAAGCAGGATGATTTCTTCCTGCCGGTGCTCATCAAGGCGCAGATTCCCGTCACGGAGATCAACCGCCTGCCGGCGATCTCGGTGGCGCACCAGTCGGTGCCGGAAGGCAATCTGGGCCGCCTGTTGGAACAGTTGCCCCCGCCTGTGCACTACGGCGTGACGCGTCTGGCGCCGGTATTGCGCGCCAACCGGTTCGACGTGGTGAGCCTGTGGCAGGACGGCACGTGCCTCTTTGGCGCGCTGGCGGCGCTGTTGGCCGGCACGCCGACGATTCACCTGGTGTTCCGCGGCCTGCCGCCGAACATCCGCAAGGACCGTTTCCGCGAAGAGTATCCCGAGCTGTTCCAGGCGCTGGCCCTGGTGCCGGGCGTGGTGTTCGTCAGCAACAGCCGCAAGGCCGCCGAAGCGTATGCCGAATGGCTGGACCTCCCGCTGGCGCGTTTTCACATCCTGTACAACGGCGTGCCGGATCTGGCGACCGATGCCTCGGACGCCGACAAGGCAAAGTGGGAAGCCTTTAACGAGCGCACCAGCGACGCCACGGAAACGATCGGCGGCGTATTCCGCCTGGAGCCGGACAAGCGTCCGCAGCTCTTCATCAAGTTGGCGGCGCTTTATCTGAAAGAGCGGCCGCAGGCGCGCTTTTTCCTCGTGGGTGACGGACGCCTGCGCGAGAACATCGAGGCGCTGGCGCTAGAGCACGACGTGTTGGAGCGCCTGTTGCTGGTCGGGCTGTCGAATCACGTGGGCTTCTGGTATTCGAAGATGGACGCCAGCGTGCTGCTGTCACGCTACGAAGGCCTGCCGAATGTGCTGATCGAGGCGCAACTGCTGGGCGTGCCGGTGATTTCCACGCCGGCCGGCGGCGCGGAAGAGTGCTTTGTCGAGGACGAGACGGGCCACCTGCTCAACTGCGTGGATCATCCCGACATGCACGAGGCATGCGAGAAGGTCCTGAACATGGTGGACCAGGTGCGCAGCAATGCGGACATGCGGACAAATAGCCGCCAGCGGGCGCAGAAGCTGTTTTCGCTGGACGCGATGCTCACGAAGTTCATGAGCATCTGCATGCCCGCCATGACCGAGTCCGAGAACGACGAGCGCATTGATGTTGCGCCCAAGCGCCTGATGCAGGCGTGACGGGCAGTTGCTCTTTTTTAAAGTGCTGAAGCTGAAGGATCCTATGCAAATGAACGTCCCGGCCCTGGGCGCGCGGCGCCACGCGACGCTTGCCATGCTGCTCTTGGCAGCGCTGACACTTACTGGTTGCCAGCTCCCGCGGTCCGGCCCGATGCTCAGCGAAATGACCGGGGCCCACGATGACAAGGACGTCATCGTGGTGCCCGTGTCGCGCGAACTCGCGCAAAAGAGCCGGGTGCCCGACGTGGCGGATTTTCCCGTGCGCTATCGGGATCTGACGCAAGCAGGATTTGACAAGCTGGTGCCGGGCGACGGCATCAACGTGCGCGTCTGGGAGCGCGGGGGGCTGGGCGTGTTCGCCCCGGATCCGTCCGGCGTGAGCGACCTGGGCAACCAGGAGATCGACCGCTCCGGCAATGTCACGTTCCCCATCATCGGCAAGTTCCAGGCCGAGGGCCGGACGCTCGGGCAATTGCATGACGCCATCGTGGCGCGCCTGAGCAAGCTCGTGGTGGGCGCCGACGTCAGCGTCACACGCGCGGCCGACGCGCGCGGGCAGATGGTGACGGTGCAGGGCAACCTGACCAAACCCGGCATGTATCCCATCACGCAGACCGCCCAGCGCCTGAGCAGCGCGCTGGCGCAGGCCGCGCCGGTGCAGACGAATCCCGAGCAGCTCATCATCAGCTTGCGCCGCGAAAACCAGGTGGCCTCGGTGCGGCTGGCGGACATCTACCGCAACCAGAACAACGACATCCTGCTGCGCTCGGGCGATGTGATCACCGCCTACGACGCCAAGGAATTCCTGACCGTGCTGGGCGCGGCCGGCCAGCAGGGCCGGGTGGAAATCAGCAAGCGCAACTACAGCGTGCTGGACGCGCTGGCGGATTCGCGCGGCCTGGACGACAAGCTGGCCGATCCGCGTTCGGTGTTCCTGTTCACGCCCGCAAGGGCCGGGGCCGAAGGCAAGCCGGACTTGCTGCCCGTCGTGTACCAGTTCGACCTCACGCGGCCGGAGCAGGTGGCGCTGGCGCGCGAGTTCACGGTGCATGAGGGACAGGCCATCTATATCTCGGACGCGCCGTTCACGCAGGTGCAGAAGGTGCTGTCGGCCTTCCGCGTCACGATGAGCGCCGGCTTCAGCGCCACGCGAGCCATCGACAGCGATTCGGGCGGCGGTTCGACCGGCGTGGCCCAATAACGCGTCCATGAGTAACGAGGATCGGATAAAGGGCTGGCGCTCGCGCCGCAAGGAAAACAGCTACGCGGTAGGGTCCGGAGTCGCCAACTGGCGGCTGGACCCGGCCGCGCTGTTCGAGGCCAAGGCCCCGCCGGGCGTGCTGTTCAAGCCGCTGCTGGCCCGCCTGCAGGGCGAGCCGCACGACTCCGTGGCGGCCCGGCGAACGGTGTACGAGGCCGTGCAGGCAGAGTTGGATGCCGAGATCGCGCGCAGCGAGGTCGATGAGACCCTGGCGGATTTCTCGCGGCGGCGCCTGCGCATCATCGTGCGCCTGCTGGAGCAGGATATCCGCGCGGGCGTGGAGGTGTTTGCGCCGGGCTACATGCCGGCCAAGCTGGTCGCCGAGGACGAGCGGCTGGCGGCCGCGCATGCGCGGCGCGTGGAGCGGCGCAAGCAGGACGAGGCGCGCGAAGCGCGCCGCCATGCCTCGCGCAACGACATTGCGTTGGAGATCGAGGTTGCGCAGACCGAATCGGGCGACCTCGCGATCCTGCGCGACCGGCTGCGTTCCCTGCATGAGGGTCATTCGCAGGACACGGCTGGCCATCGGCCGATCGGCCGCACGCTGATGGCGATGTTCATCTATCAGCTGCGCGTGATGCACGGCGAAAGCCGCATCGCGCTGGTGTGGGCGCTGGTCGGTCCGGTGGTGCTGCTGACCCTGATTTCGTCGCTGTACATCCTGATGGGCACGCATTACATCCTGGGGATGGACGTGCAGACGTTCTCGCTGTTGGGCGCCACGACCTGGATCATGTTCCGCCAGATCGCGTTCCGCAGCAGCACGGCGTATGTCTCGGCGCGCGGCCTGCTGAATTTCCAGGGTGTCACGCCGTTGATGTGCGCGCTGGTGCAGGCCATGATCTACGTATCGGTGTATGTGGTGGTGTTTGCGGTGCTGATCACCGCAGGCCACGCGATCGGACTCATCACGCTGCCCAAGAGTTGGGCCGGTTTCATTCTCTTTGTCGTGCTGATGGGCGTGGCGGGCGCGGCGATGGGAGTGCTGTTCGGGTCGATTGCGACCTACTGGCACTTTTTCCTGCGGCTGGCGCCGATCATCGAACGCTTCCTGCAGATTTTCGCGGCAGTGTTTTTCGTGTCGGAACAGTTTCCGGAGCAGCTGCGGCCGTGGCTGCTTTGGTCGCCGCTGGCGCACGGCATGCAGCTGTTGCGTTCGGCGTACTTCCAAGCGTACGAGTCGCACGATGCCAGCCTGGGTTACTTCCTGACCTCGCTGGTGTTCATGATGGTGATCGCCCTGGTGGCAGAGCGCCTGGCCCGTCCCAATGTTCAGCCAATGTGAGGGTGAAAAATGATCCATCTCAATGGCGTAACCGACGAACCCTATTCCTTCGGCAGCAGGCAGCCGCTGCTGGCCAACGCCACGATCGACATCCCGGCCGGACGCTACGCCTTGCTGTCGCCCGCGCCGGAGATGCACCGTCAGCTGGTGGACGTGCTGTGCTGTCTGCGCCCGCCGCGGCAGGGCTTCGTCAAGCACGACGGCAATGTCTCGTGGGCGATCGGCCGGCAGGGGTTCATCCGCGGCAAGGCCAGCGGCCTGTCCATGATCGATTTCGTCAGCGAGATGTACGAGATCGACCCCGATGCCACGTACGAACTGGTCGCGGACCTGATCAGCGATCCCAAGATGCTGGCCAAGCCCATGGAGCATTGGCCGCTCTACGTGCGGCAGGAGTTTTCGTTCGCGCTGGCGCTGGCGCCCGCGTTCGATGTCTACGTGATCGAAGGAAGCATCCCCTTCGAGCCCTGCCGTTTCACCCGGCTCTGGCTGGCGCTTTTCGAAGAGCGTCTGGTTGGCCGGACACTCATTTTTTCCAGTTATCGCCAGAATCAGTTGGCGGATTATTGCTTCAAAGGCTTGATCTATGAACGAAGCGCGCTCAGCATCGACGACGACCTCGACCAGTGCCTCCGCAGGTATCCCCCGCGACGATCACGGAGCGACTCCGGCACAGGCGACGACGTCCTCGGAGGCGGCTTCGACGAAGGCCAACTCGGGTTCTGACGGCGGCTCCGAGATCGAACGCCGCCGCCGTGAGCGGCAGTCGGCGCTGCGCGAGCGCCGCCGCCACCGCTGGATCAATGCGCTGATCGTGCTGGTGCCGGTGGTGCTGGCGGTGGTCTACCTGTTGATCGTCGCCACGCCGCGCTATGAAGCCGAGTCGCGGTTCTTCGTGCAGTCGGCGTCCAATCAGGGCGGCGGCGCCGGCGCGGCGGCCAGCCTGCTCACCACGGGCAACTCTGGCGGCATGCTGGGCGGGTTCGTGGACGGGTGGGCGGTCGCCGATTTTCTGAAATCGCGCGACAGCATGCAGCAGCTTGACCGCAAGGTCGGCCTGCGCCGCTACCTGATGAACGAAGGGCTGGACCCGTTCAACCGCCTGGCCGAGGACTCCAGCGAAGACGATCTGTATCGCGCCTATCAGGCGTCGGTGCACGTGTCGTTCAACGCGCTGGAGCAGATCGACGTGCTGCGCGTCAGCGCGTTTTCGTCGGCGGACGCGGCGACGCTGTCCAAGGAACTGATCGGCCTGGCCGAGGAATTCGTCAGTTCGATGAACGAGAAGGGCGTGGCCGACAAGCTGAAGGTGAGCGAGGAGTCGGTCAAGTTTGCCGAGGAAAAGGCGCTGGCGGCACGCGATGCGCTGACCACATGGCGCACCAAGCACGGCAACATCGACCCCAGCGCGACCGTGTCGATGCTGCTGAACCTGTCCAGCCAGCTTGAAGGCGAGCTGAGCACCGCGCAGATCAATCTGGACAAGATCCGGGCGCTGGAGAACAAGGACCATTTCATGCTCAAGCCCGCGCAGATGCAGGTGGCAGCCCTGAAAAAAAGGCTTGCGTCCGTGCGTCAGCGCCTGAGCGGCGATGGCAATACGGAAGCCAAGCAACTGAAGGAATACGAGGCGCTGCGCAATGCCCAGGTGTTTGCGGATTCCAACCTGACGCTGGCGCAGCAGTCGTACCAGCAGGCGATGACGGACGCGCTGCGCCTGCAGCGGTACCTGTCGATCATCGCGCAGCCGGTGCCGACGGACCGGCCCAGCAGCCCGCGCACCGGCATCTTGCTGTTGCAGGCGCTGGCACTGGGATTTGTGCTCATGTTCATCGCACGCGTCGCGATGGCTTTGTTGAGGGGACTGCGTCATGGTTGATACGGTTATCGAGAACCGCGCGCCTGAAGCCGGCGCCAAACCGCAGGACGCCGCGGCGCGCCTGCGCGATGTCATCGGACAGATCCGCGCCTCGGCAGACCCGGCGCGCGACATGGCCGCGCTGGAACCGGCGCTGCGCCAGGCCAAGGACGGCTGGCGCGAAGTCCGGCGGCTGCTGGTCTCGCCCGACGTGAAAGAGGGCAAGCTGGCCAGCGCCATCGCGGCGCTGGAGACGCTTGTTGCCGTGTATCCCGCGCGGGTCGACGACAGGCGCCTGCTCGCCAGTCTGCTCGGCCGTCTGGAGCAGTGGGACAGGGCGATCGCCGAAGCCGATGCCGCCGCTGGCATCGAGCCCGGCAATGCGTCGCTGCATGCCGCGCGCATTCAGATGCGCGTGCAGGCGGGGCGCGTGCCCGAGGCGGCGGAAGTTGCCCGCACGACCTTGCCGCTGGCGCAGAGCGCGCCCGAAGACGCCTACGCGTGGATGATGGCCTTCGTGCGCAACGGCGATGTGGCCGACGCGTCGGGCATCGCGGCCTCGCTGGATCCGGACAAGCTGCCCAATGAACGGGTGGCGACGATGGCCGTGCGCGCGTTGCTGGCAGACGGCCGCACCGCGGCGGCAATCCGTCTGGGTGATGGCGCGCTGGGCGCCGGCCAGGACTGCGCGGCGCTGCGATCGTCGCTGGGCCTGGCGCATCTGCGGCGCGGCACCGAAGACGATCGCAAGACCCATGCGCTGGCGCACTTCGAAGCCGGCCTGCAGGCCGCACCCGACGACGTGCGGCTGCTGACGCTGCACGGTGAAACCCTGCTGCGCGCCGGGCGCTACAAGGATTCCGTGGCGCCGTTGGCGCGCGCCATCGAACTGGCGCCTGATCTTGAGCAGACGCGGGGCCTGTATGCCCGTGCGCTGCGCTACACCTTGCAGTACGACGCGGCGGCCGAGCAGATGATGTTCCTGCTTAGAAAATCGCCCGACAACATGCTGTGGCAGCGGTCGGCCATTGGCGCGCTGTCGCAGGCGGGCCGCAAGGACGAGGCCGAGGCGCTGTTCGAGCAATACGTCGCCAAGCGCGGCGCGCGGCTGCCGGAGACCTTTCAGGAAGCGCTGGCGCGCATGGAAGAGCAGCTCGACACCGCGCCGATTCCCCAGGCACGGTTGGACTGGGCATGGTCGATGCGCGGCGATACGGACATCGACCGTGCGACGTGGGAACGCCGCGCGCGCTGGGGCCACATGATCGACCATCTGCTGTTCGACTGGCTCGAATGCCGCGAGGAGCGCGTCGAAGAAGCGATGGCCATGCTGGGCGAACTGGATACCGGCGAGCGCTTCTTTGCGCCGCTGCTGGCCGCCGGCCGTGGCGTCGTGGTCGCCACCGCGCACGTCGGCCCGATGTATGCGGGGTTGATGGCGCTGGAACTGGTTGGCATCCCGTCGCGCTGGCTGGCGTCGGCGCCCAGCATCGCCCGCAGCAGTTACGCCGAGGCTTTGATTTCGACGGCCGACCAGACCGAGGCGCAGGTCGCCAAGGCCTGCATGCGGGCGATCAATTCGGGATTCGTGCTGTGCCTGGCCATCGACGGCGCGGCAAATCCCGCCGCGCCGCGCACGACGTTCGAAGGCCAGGACGTCACCTATTCTGGTTTCGCGGCGCATCTGGCGCATCG
>CBHWAL010000027.1:0-16190 GCA_966111495.1 uncultured Achromobacter sp.
CCCCATAAGACTTGCCCGCCGCATTCAGAAGAAAAAATATCTCAGCGACGAGACGCCATAAAACAGGCGCCGTCCCCCGATGCAGCAAGAGGAGACAAAATGACTTATCGCACCACCGCTGCGGCCGTGTTCGCCGTGGCAGCCCTGGGTTTCGGCGGCGTTGCCGCCGCGCAATGGCCCGAACGCCCCATCACGCTGATCGTTCCGTTTCCCGCCGGCGGCGGCACGGACACGTTCGCCCGTCCGCTGGCCGCGCAGCTCACCACGCAGCTCGGCCAGACGGTGGTCATCGACAACAAGGGCGGCGCGGGCGGCACCGTGGGCGCCGGCGTGGCGGCCAAGGCCAAGCCAGACGGCTACACGTTCTTCATGGGCGGCGCGCACCATGCGCTGGCGCCTTCCCTGTACAAGAGCCTGAGCTACAACATCCAGAAGGATTTCGTGCCGGTCGCGCTGGTGGCGCAGCCGCCGCAGGTCGTCGTCATCAACGCGGGCAAGCTGCCGGTCAAGACCCTGCAGGAGTTCATCGATTACGCCAAAAAGCGTCCCGGCGAGATCAACTTCGGCACGGCGGGCAAGGGCAGCACGCACCACCTGGCCGGCGAGCTGTTTGCGATGCAGACGGGGGTCAAGCTGGTGGACGTGCCGTATCAGGGCGCCGGTCCCATGCTGTCGGCGCTGATCGGCGGTCAGGTGGACCTGGCGTTCGACGGGCTGGGTTCGTCGGCCGGGCACATCCGCGCCGGTGCGATCAAGCCGCTGGCGGTGGCAGCCACCGAGCGTTCGCAATCGCTGCCTGACGTGCCCACGGCCGCCGAGGCTGGCGTGCCGAACTATGTCGTGTCGACCTGGTATGCGATCTGGGCGCCTGCGGGCACGCCCAAGGAAGCCACGGAAAGAATGGCCGCCGAGATCACCAAGGCGCTGAACACGCCGAAGCTCAAGGAGACCTGGGCGGGCAACGGCACCGGCGTGCCCACGCTGACCGGCGCCGAGTTCGGCAAGTTCGTCGACAGCGAAGTCCAGCGCTGGGCCAAGGTGGTCAAGGACTCCGGCGTGACCTTGGACTAAGCGCCATCAGCGCCAATCGCTGGCCTGGCTGAGCCGGGCCAACTGGTCATGCGTCAGCGTCAGGCTGGCGGCCTTGACCAGTTCGTCCAGCTGGGCGAGCGAGGTGGCGCTGACAATGGGCGACGTAATGCCCGGCTGCGCGATCTGCCAGGCCAGCGCGGCCTGCGCGGGCGTGCAGCCGGCGTCTTCGGACACCTCGTCCAGCGCCTTCAGGATGCGGTAGCCGCGGTCGTTCAGATACGTGTCCACGATCTTCTTGCCGCGCGCGCTCTTGCCCGCATCATCCGGGCCGCGGTATTTGCCGCTAAGAAAGCCGCTAGCCAGCGCAAAATAATTGATCGTGCCCATCTGCTGCGTCTTGACCAGGCTTTGCAGCCCGGATTCGAAGGGTTCGCGCGTGTACAGGTTGTATTCCGGCTGGATGCTCTCGTAGCGCGGCAGGCTGTGGCGCTCGCTGGTGATCAGCGCCTCCGACAGACGCACGGCCGTGTAGTTGGACGCACCGATCGCGCGGACCTTGCCGGCTTCGATGTGCTTGGCGTATTCGGCCAGCGTGTCGGTCAGCGGCGTGTCCGGGTCGTCCTGGTGCGATTGGTACAGGTCCACGTAGTCCGTCTGCAGGCGCGCCAGCGACGCATCGAGGGAGCGCCGGATGTAGGCGGGCGAGAGGCCTTTTTGGCCCGGCCCCATTTCCATGCCGACCTTGGTCGCGATCAGCACCTGGTCGCGCTTGCCGGAGCGCTTGAGCCACTTGCCGATCAAGGTTTCGGATTCGCCGCCCTGGTTGCCGGGGACCCAGCGCGAATACATGTCGGCCGTGTCGATGAAATTCAGGCCGGCATCCACCAGCGCATCCAGCAGAGAAAAGGTGCCGGCCTCGTCGACGGTCCAGCCGAAGACGTTGCCGCCGAAAGTGAGCGGGGGAACCTGCAGGCCGGATCGGCCCAGTGCGCGTTTGATCATGGCTGGCCTCGGGATGCCGTCGGCGGGCACGCGGAACGGGATGAACGGCGTTTGCCCGGCGGTTGTCAGTATATTCAGGCCGCAGCACCAGGGCGGGGCGCGTCCGTATGGATGCACCATTTCAGGGATTCCCCCCAAGTCCATTTGGTGGACGGCACGTTAGACTATACGGCTTTGTGGCAGAACGAACGGATGGCAAATCCGCGCCCCGCCATGAAGAAACCGGCAAATTCAACAAGCAACACCAGGGTTCAAGGAGCAAACATATGCTGATCGGAAAAAAACATTTTCTGACGGTTGGCGCGATGGCGCTGGCGATGGCCATCGCCGCGCCGGTCGCCGCGCAGCAAAAGTCCGTCGCGGTGACCGCCATCGTCGAGCATCCGGCGCTGGACGCCGTGCGTGACGGGGTGCAAGACGCCCTCAAGCAAGCCGGCTACGAGCCGGGCAAGAACCTGAAGTGGCAGTATCAAAGCGCGCAGGGCAACAACGGCACCGCCGCGCAGATCGCCCGCAAGTTCGTCGGCGACCGCCCGGACGCCATCGTTGCGATCGCCACGCCGTCGGCGCAGGCCGTCGTGGCCGCCACCAAGGACGTGCCGGTGGTGTATTCCGCCGTGACTGATCCGGTCGCAGCCCAACTCGTGTCCAGCATGGATGCCTCGGGCACCAACGTGACCGGCGTGTCGGATCTGCTGGCGCTGGATAAGCAGGTCGAGCTCATCAAAAAGATTCTGCCCAACGCCAAGCGCGTCGGCATCGTCTACAACCCGGGCGAGGCCAATTCGGTGGTGGTCGTCAAGAAGCTCCAGGAAATCCTGCCGAAGTCGGGCATGAGCCTGGTCGAAGCCGCCGCCCCGCGCTCGGTGGACGTGGCGTCCGCCGCCCGCAGCCTGATCGGCAAGGTCGACGTCATCTACACCAACACCGACAATAACGTCGTGTCGGCGTATGAGTCGCTGGTCAAGGTGGGCAACGACCCCAATATCCCCCTGATCGCGACGGACACCGACAGCGTCAAGCGCCGCCGCAAAGCCGCCCTGGGCATCAATTACCGCGATCTGGGCGTGCAGACCGGCAAGGTCGTCGTGCGCATCCTGAAGGGCGAGAAGCCCGGCGCGATTCCGTCTGAAACCAGCTCGAAGCTTGAGCTCTACGTGAATCCGGGCGCGGCCGCCAAGCAGGGCGTGACCCTGCCCGAGGCGCTGATCAAGTCCGCCGCGGTGGTCGTGAAATAATACGGCGCAAAATCGGCCCCGCCATGCCTATCCGGCGTGCGCGGGGTTTTTCTTGCGTTTTTCGTGGTGTCTTGCTCACCCGATGTTCCACAGGGCGGCAGCGTTCAAAAGATGCTCGCGGCCCGGCTTTCGTTTCTTATCTTGATTGGATCTGACCCATGTCATTGTTCTCGTTGTTAGGCGCACTGGAGATCGGCTTGATCTTCAGTCTGGTGGCCTTGGGCGTGTTCATCTCTTTTCGCCTGCTGCGCTTTCCGGACCTGACCGTGGACGGCAGCTTTCCGCTGGGCGGCGCGGTCTGTGCGACGCTGATCGCCTCGGGTACCGATCCGTTTTCCGCGACCATCATCGCCACCCTCGCTGGCGCGGCCGCCGGGC
Organism: uncultured Achromobacter sp.; assembly: GCA_966111495.1. Taxonomy (GTDB): domain Bacteria; phylum Pseudomonadota; class Gammaproteobacteria; order Burkholderiales; family Burkholderiaceae_B; genus Achromobacter. The sequence goes on from CBHWAL010000027.1 coordinate 3,651, forward strand.
TGGTCACGGGCTGGCTGAACGTCAAGCTCAAGATCATGGATCTGCTCGCCAGCATCCTGATGATGATCGCCCTGTATTCGATCAACCTGCGCATCATGGGTAAGCCCAACGTGCCGCTGATCACCGAACCCACCGTTTTCACGATCCTGCAGCCTGCGTGGATTTCAGACTATGTCGCCCGCCCGCTGCTCCTGATCGTCATCGTCATCCTCTGCAAGCTGGCGCTGGACTGGTTCTTTGCCACGCAGACCGGCCTGGCCGTGCGCGCCACCGGTTCCAACGGCCGCATGGCCCGCGCGCAAGGCGTGAACACCGGCCGCATGATCCTGGGCGGCATGGCGCTGTCGAACGCGCTGGTCGCGCTGGCCGGCGCGCTGTTCGCGCAGACGCAGGGCGGATCGGACATCTCGATGGGCATTGGCACCATCGTGATCGGCCTGGCCGCGGTGATCGTCGGCGAAAGCATCCTGCCGTCGCGCAAGCTGGTGCTGGCCACGCTGGCCGTCATCATCGGCGCCATCGTCTACCGCTTCTTCATTGCCCTGGCGCTCAACAGCGATTTCATCGGGCTGAAGGCGCAGGACCTGAACCTCGTCACCGCGGTGCTCGTCACGATCGCCCTGGTCATCCCCATGCTCAAGCGCCGCCTGGTCGGCAAGAAGGGGCGCTGATATGTTGTCCGCAAAAGACCTGAAAATCACCTTCAACGCGGGTACGCCCATCGAGACCCGCGCGTTGCGCGGCCTCACGCTGGAAATCCCGTCGGGCCAGTTCGTGACCGTGATCGGTTCCAACGGCGCGGGCAAGTCCACGTTCCTGAATGCCGTGTCCGGCGACCTGCCCATCGATTCCGGCCGCATCGACATCAATGGCGTGGATGTGACGCGCAAGCCCGTCTGGGCGCGCGCCGGCAGCGTGGCCCGCGTGTTCCAGGATCCCATGGCGGGCACCTGCGAAGACCTGACCATCGAGGAAAACATGGCGCTGGCGCAGATGCGTGGCGCCTCGGGGGGCGACACCCCCGCCGGGAAAGCCACCAAGAAAGCGGGTTTTCGCGAGCGCCTTGCCACGCTGGGCCTGGGCCTGGAAAACCGCCTGACCGACCGCATCGGCCTGTTGTCCGGCGGCCAGCGTCAGGCGGTCAGCCTGCTGATGGCGGCGTTGCAGCCGTCGCGCATCCTGCTGCTGGACGAGCACACCGCCGCGCTCGACCCGCGCACCGCCGACTTCGTGCTGCAACTGACGGCGCGCATCGTGGCGGAAAACCAGCTCACCACCATGATGGTCACGCACAGCATGCGCCAGGCGCTGGACGTCGGCGACCGCACCGTCATGCTGCACCAGGGCCAGGTCGTGCTGGACGTGTCCGGCGACGAACGCCGCGGCATGGACGTGCCGGACCTGCTGGCCATGTTCGAGCGGGTGCGCGGCGAGAAACTGTCGGACGACGCGTTGTTGTTGGGGTGACGTTGAACCGGCCGATCTGTACGGTGTGCTGTTTGACAGCTGGGACGTGAAACGGGCGGCCTGAACGCTAGATGAAGCGGCCGGGCCGGAACGCCGCGTGGCTGGACGCCGAGTCGCCGTCCAGCATCAGTTCCGCCAGGATCTTCGCGGTGCCCGGCGCGGTGCTGAATCCGATGTGCTGGTGTCCCAATGCCAGCCACAGGCCAGGAAGGCGAGGCGCCTCGCCGATCATCGGGCGGCTGTCCGGCAGCGTGGGACGGCGGCCCAGCCAGGCGGCCGCGTCCAGCCGGTCGCCCAGCGGGAAGGCCTCGCGGGCGCGCTGTTCCGCCAGATCCAGTTGGTCGGGACGCGCGGGCGCCTCGCAAGCGTTCAGCTCGACGCCCGTCGACAGGCGCAGCCCGCGCGCCATGGGCGATAGCACGTAGCCGCCGCCCGTGTCGTAAACCGGCCGCGTGACGCGCGCGCCCTCGCGGCCGCTGTAGTGCATGTGATACCCGCGTTCGAACGCCATGGGCAGGTGGATGCCGGTGGTCTTGAGCAACGCCTTGGACCACGGCCCCAGCGCCACGACCAACCGGCTGGCAGAGAGGGAATCCGACGCGTTCGTGGCCTGTACCGTCCAGCCGTCGCCGTCGCGGCGGATGGCGGCGGCATTCATCCTTTTGATCGTGCCTCCCTCGCGCTGAAACAGTCCGGCATACGCGGCAACGACCTCGTGGGGATCGTCCACCGAATACGAACCCTGAATCCACAATGCGCGGTGAAAGATCGGCGACAGGGCCGGTTCAAGCTCGGCAAGCGTTGCGGGGTCCAGCTCGCGGGTCGGCACGTCGTATTGCGCGAAGGTGCGGCGGGCGAGCGCGCCGCCGTTCCAGGCCGCGGCCGTGCGGTACAGGTACATCCAGCCAGTGTCGCGCAGTCGGTGGCGGGCGCCACTTTCATCCAGCAGTTTCAGGTGTTCAGGCGCGGACAGCCGGATCAGGCCGTCCAACGCGCGTGCGGTTTCCTGAAAGACGGACGTCCGCGCGCTCATCAGGAAGCGCGCCGCCCAGCCCAGGTTCGACGCCAGGTACGGCCATCGGTACCGGAACTGAACCGTGTCGTTTTTCAAGAGACGCGGCAGTTGACCCCACAGGCCTGGATGATTGAACGGCATCAGCGAACTGCGGGCCAGAACCCCCGCGTTGCCCATCGACGTTTCCATCCCGGGCGCCTGCCGGTCGACAAGCGTGACCGCCATGCCGCGCCGCCGCAATTCCAATGCACAGCAAACGCCAACAATGCCGGCGCCCAGCACGATCACGTGATTGCCCATGTCTTGTCTCATCCTTGTCGATGGTCGCCCAGAATACGCGCTGCCGCCGTCACGCCCCACCATGAGGCTTCTTCGAACACCGAATACCCCGACAGGTCGGCGTGCGCAAACAACACCGGACCGTCCACCGCGCGCAGCGCGGTCAGTCCCGGATTGGACAGATAACCGCAGACCGGCGTGGCCATGGCATGCCCGCGCACCGTGATCTCCAACTGGTGGGCGTTGCGCCAGAATTCTTTGCCATACGCCGCAACCAGATCCACCGCAGCGACGTCACGCAGGTCTTGCGGGCTGGCGCGTGTAAGCCAGTTGCGCGCGGCCTGCGGCGTCTGGCCGCTCAGCGCGTGATACGCCGTGAAGACGCTGCGCGGCGTGCGCGCCACGCGCAGCAACTGATGCGTGGATACGACGTAGCCCAGCGCCTGGCCCTCGTAGACGACGTTGTCCCACGACAGCGGCTCGCCGGGAGCCTCCAGCGGATAGCCGTCCATGACGAAGTTCGACACCATCCAGGCCGCGTGCGGCGAGGCGTGCGTGGCCGGGTCGTAGCCGTATGCGCGGATGTCCGGAAGCAGGCGCTGCGCGACGAAAAGCGGCATGGCGCAGACCGTGCGGCGGGTTTGCAGAGCATAGGCGCGGGCGGCGCCATCCGCCGAATCCTCGATGCACAGGACGCGCGGCCCGGCCGGCAACTCGTCGATGCGCATTGCGGTGCCCGGCAACAGCCAGTCCGCGTGGCCCAGCTCTTGCGTGATGGCCGCGCGCATGCGGTCAGCCAGCACGCCCAGTCCGCCCGGCCACGTCAGCACGGCGCCTTCGCCGGCATTGGCGGCATGGCCGTCACGGCTGGCGAAATAATGCAGCCCCGCCCACGCGGAGACCACCTCATATCCCGCGCCGTAGTCGTCCCGGCAGCAGTAGTTCAGATACCAATGCAGCGCGGACGAGGTATAGCCTTCGCGCGCCAGCCAGTCCTTGAACGTCAGCGTGTCCAGCGCGCGCCACACCGGATCGCGCGATGACAGATCAAGCGGAATGCAAAAAACCTTGCGGCCGTCGTTGCCGACCTGCGTGCGCAACTGATCGACCAGCGCCAGAAAGCGCCGGTGCTGCGCGGCGTCAGCCTCGGATACGCCTGTCATTGGCAGCAGGTGTTCTTCCCAGCGCCCGTTGCGCAGCAGGCGTTCCTGCGGCGAATGCACCAGGACGGCTTCGTCGTAGTAGGGACGCGCATCGCCCGCGCCGCGTTCGATGATGCCGAAGTCGGCCAGCATCTCGCGCACGTGGGCGGACGCCAGCGAGGGCAGCGGCAGGTAATGCGCGCCCAGCGGATAGTCCAGGCCATCGCGCACGCCCGCGGCGGCGTTGCCCGCGAACTCGGGCCCCTGCACCACGACAAAATCGGTGAACCCTTCGCGGGCCAGTTTCCACGCGCAGGACAGGCCGGCCACGCCCGCGCCCAGGATCGCAACCTGATGCTTCCGCGTGGCCGACGGCTGCGGTAGCGCCGCCTTGTCGCGCAGCGCGTGACCGGCCTGCATGCCGGGAGAGTGGACGTCGGGCGTTGTCTCGACAACGCGCGCGCGCCAGTAGCCGACCGAGCCCGCGGCGGCGGCCGTGGCAGCGCCCAACAGGAAGCTGCGGCGCCGCATCAGCGGATGACCTTGCGCCAGTCCTCGTCGAAGTAGCGCACGAGCGATTGTTCGTTCAGACGGTTCGGCGGCATGGCCAGCGCCGGCATGTCGGCGGGGAAGTGAAATAGCTCGCGCACGGTGACGGCGTCCAGAAAGCGCGTGGGCACGGTGATCTTTTCGGGCGGCGCGTAGTCGCGCCGCTTGCTGGCCAGGATGAAGCCCCAGTCGCCGAACGACGGCACGTAAGTGTGATACGGCCAGGTGTTCAGGCCGGCTTCCTTCAGGGTGGCGTCCACGCTCCAGAACGAGCGCGGCGCGAAGTAGGGCGACGTGGACTGCACGACCATGTAGCCGTTTTCCGCCAGATGCCGCGCCATCAGGTGATAGACCGGCACGGAATACAGCCGCCCCAGGCCAAAGTTGGACGGATCGGGAAAGTCCACCACGATGAAGTCGTAGACCTCGGCGTGCGTTTCCAGCCAACGCCCCGCGTCGTCATTGATGACCGTGACGCGCGGATCCTTGAGCGCGCCCGCATTCAGCGCAACGAGCGGGTCCGAGCGCGAAAACAGATTCGTCATGGCGGGGTCCAGGTCCACCAGCGTGACGTGCTCGACGTGCTTGTACTTCAGGATCTCGCGCACGGCCAGGCCGTCGCCGCCGCCCAGCACCAGCACGTTGCGCGCCCACGGCAGCACCTGCAGGCCGGGATGCACCAGCGACTCGTGATAGCGGTGCTCGTCGCGCGACGAGAACTGCAGGTTGCCGTTGATGTACAGGCGCAGGTCGTCGTGCCAGCGCGTCACGGCCAGGCGCTGGTACTGCGTCGTTTCGGCGTGGATGATGTCGTCGCCATACAGGCCTTTTTCGGCCCAGGCGGTCATGCTGCCCGAATAGACGAACCCCAGGCCCAGAATCCCCAGCACCACGCCGGCCCGCACGGCTTTTTCGCCGGGGCGGGTGACCTCGGCGCGGAACAGCCACGTGGTCCACAGCGCCACGCTGGCGTTCAGGATGCCGAACAGAAAGCTGGTGCGCAGCAGGCCCAGCTTGGGCGCGAGCAGCAGCGGAAACACCAGCGACACCGCCAGCGCGCCCAGATAGTCGAAGGTCAGCACGCGGCTGACGATTTCGCGGAATTCGGCCTTGCGCTGATTGAAGACCCGCATCACCAGCGGGATCTCCATGCCTACCATCAGTCCGATTATGAAGACGCCCACATACAGGGCCGCACGAAAGGGCGCGGACAGCCACGCGAACACCAGGAACAGGACCGCGGCCGACACGCCGCCCAGCAGCGCCACCAGCAGCTCGACGTCGATGAAGCGATTCAGAACGTCTTCGTCTCTTACATATTTTGACAACCACGAACCGATGCCCATCGCGAAGAGATAGCACCCGATCACGGAGGAGAACTGAAGGATCGAATCCCCAAGCAAATAGCTGGCGAGCGCGCTGCTGATGAGCTCGTAGCCCAACCCGCAGGACGCAACGATCAATACCGAGAGAATGAGAACGCGGTCGCGCATGGGAGTGTCCGAGCCAAAAAATGCGTTCGCAGTATATCGAACACGACGTATATACTGCGCGCAATTGGGAGGCTGGCAATGGGAGAAGCAATGCATCCGGCGGTGACCTATCTGATCTATATCGTCTCGGCGCTTGTCATGCTGGGCGTTTTCACGGCGGTCTACACGGCCATCACGCACTACAAGGAATTCGACCTCATCCGCGAGGGCAACATTGCCGCCGCCTTGTCCTATGGCGGCGCACTGGTCGGCTTCAGCCTGACCCTGTGTTCCAGCATCGCGGTCCACGCCAGTTTCGTCATGTTCGTGGTCTGGGGCGTGGCGGCGATGATCGTGCAGATCGTCGTATATGCGGTGGTGTCCAAGGCCATACGCGGCATGACCGACGCCATCGCCGAAAACAACATCGCCATGGGCGGCCTGATCGGCGCGATCTCGCTGGCGGCCGGCATCGTCAACGCCGCCTGCCTGACCTGAGCGGCGCGCACTCTCCGACCTGACACAGGAGGACTTTCCATGAGTCTCGGTTCATTTATCCGCAAGCAGTTCATCGACATCCTGCAATGGAACGAGGATCGCGACGGCGTGCTCGCCTGGCGCCATCCGATGCAGGACTTCGAAATCCAGTACGGCGCCAGCCTGACCGTGCGGGAATCGCAGATGGCGGTGTTCGTCAACGAAGGCAAGGTGGCCGACGTGTTCGGCCCCGGCATGTACAAGCTGACGACCCAGACGCTGCCGATCCTGACCTATCTGAAGAACTGGGACAAGCTGTTCGAGTCGCCCTTCAAGTCGGACGTCATCTTCTTCAGCACGCGGCTGCAGTTGGGCCGGCGCTGGGGCACGGCGCAGCCGGTGACGCTGCGCGACAGCGAATTCGGCATGGTGCGCCTGCGCGCGTTTGGCGTGTACTCGTACCAGATCTCCGATCCGGCCAAGTTCTACCGAGAAATCAGCGGGACGCGCGATGTGTACACCGTGGACGACCTGGAGGCGCAACTGCGCAACATGGTGGTGGCCGCCATGACGACTGCTCTGGGCAGTTCCAAGGTGCCGTTCCTGGACATCGCGGGCAACCAGGGTCTGATGTCGCAGAGCATCGCCGAACAGCTCGCGCCCGTGTTCGACCGCTACGGCGTCAAGCTGGACAACTTCACGGTCGAGAACGTGTCGTTGCCCGAAGAACTGCAAAAGGCGCTGGATACCCGGATCTCGATGGGCATGGCCGGCGACCTGGGCAAGTTCACGCAGTACCAGACCGCGACGTCGATTCCGCTGGCCGCGCAGAATGAAGGCGGCATTGCGGGCATCGGCGCGGGCCTGGCGGCCGGCGCGGCGCTTGGACAGACGATGGCGCAGGGACTGGGCGTGGCGCAGGGCCAGCCGCAGCAGCCGGCGCAGCAACCTTCGCAGCAGCAGCCGCAACAGCCCGCCGCCCAGCCCGCGCCGGCCGACCCCGTCCAGCGCTTGCAGCAATTGAAAGACCTGCTGGACAAGGGGCTCATCACGGCGGCGGACTACGACTCGGCCAAGGCCGAGGTGCTGAAGAAACTCACCAGCTAAGGCCCCATGCAGCAGGTTCTGTGTCCGCAGTGCGGCGCCCCAGTCAAATTCACGTCCGCGGCCTCCGTCATGGCGGTCTGCGGCGCCTGCCGCAGCACCTTGCTCAAGGATGCCGAATCGGTCAAGCGCATCGGTGAGGCGGCCGAGGTCCTGGAGGACTATTCGCCACTATGCCTGGGCGCGACCGGCACCTATGACGGCAAGCGCTTTGACGTCATCGGCCGCATCCAGATGCGTTTTGACGAGGGCTTCTGGAACGAGTGGTACGTGTGGTTCGATGACGGTTCCGACGGCTGGCTGTCGGACGCCTCGGGCCAGTACGCCGTCACGCGGCGGCGCAAGGTCAAGACGGTGCAGGAGATGCCGGCGTTCGACAGCATTGCGCCGGGCGATGAACTGAAGCTGGACGGCCAGCGCTTCGTGGCGGCCGACGTGCGCACCAGTCAGGCCGGGGGCGCGCAGGGCGAGCTGCCCTTCGTGCCGGGCGACGGCTGGCAGGCCAAGGTGGCCGACTACCGCAGCCTGGACGCGTTCCTGACGCTGGACTTCTCCGACGGTCCGCAGCCCGAACTCTATATCGGCAAGGCGTTCGACCTGTCCGCCATGCAGGCGGGCTCGTTACGCACCAAAGAGCAGGTTGAAGAAACCGCGGGACGCTTTCGCGGCCAGATCAAGGCGCTGGACTGCCCGAACTGCGGCGCGCCGATCTCGTTTGTGGCCGCCATGGCCACGAATGTCGTTTGCCCCTCGTGCGCGGCTGCGGTCGATTGCTCGGGTCCCACGGCCGAGGTCATCGAAAAGGCGCGCAAGGTGCAGAAGATTCGCGCCACGCTGCCGCTGGGCTCGGTCGCCAAGATGGAAGGCGCCGACTTCACGCTGATCGGCCTGATGAAATGCGCCGATCCCGATCCCGAAGAGCCGTCGAGCTGGATGGAATACCTGCTGTTCAATCCGGCCAAGGGCTTCATCTGGCTGGTGGAGTCGGACGCAGGATGGGAGCGCGTGCAGGTCTGCGACACCTGGCCCAGCCACAACAACGCCACCAGCGTGCGCTGGCGCAATCGCGTGTACCAGAAACTGTACGACTACACCTCGCGCGTGGAGATGGCGCTGGGCGCCTTCAACTGGCGCGTCAAGGTGGGCGACAGCACGCAGATCACCGATTACCAGGTCGGCACATTGAAGCTGACCCGAGAACTGGCCGACAAGGAATTGGGATGGTCGGCGTCGGCGCCGGTGTCGCCGGCGCAACTGGCCCAGTGGTTCGGTCGTCCGGAGCTCAATCGCCAGAAGGCCATGCGCGTGGCGTCCGGCAAGGCCGGCGGGGGCTACCGCAAATGGGCCAAGGGCGCGCTGATCGCGATGGTGTTCCTGAATTTCAACAACATTTTTGCCGGCCGCTTTATTCCGGTCCTGATCGGGATGGCGTTTCTCTGGCTGCCGGCCTTGCTGGCCGACAAGCTGACGGGCGAGGACGAATAGATGAAGGGTAAGTTGTTGTATGCCCTGTACGCAATGGTGGTCGTGGTGGCCACTACCAGCGCCAGCGCGCCGGGCACGCGCTTATCCGGCGGCAGCAGTAGCAGCAGTTGGGGCAGCAGCTATTCGGGCGGATCGGGTTGGTCCTCGGGCGGATCCCACAAGTGACCGCGTACGCGACACCCGGCCGGCACGTGCTGGCGGACTTTTGCGGCGTGGCGCCCGGCCTTCTGATCGACGCGCACGCGCTTGAACGGCACATGACCGCGGCGGCGAAGGCGGCCGGGGCGCAGGTGCTGAGCGCGCATTTCCATCATTTCGGGGAAGGGGCGGGCGTGACCGGCGTGATCCTGCTCAGCGAATCCCACATCAGCATCCATTCCTGGCCGGAGCACCGCTTCGCGGCCCTGGACATCTTCATGTGCGGCGCCGCCCGGCCCGAAACCGCGCTGGACTTCCTGCGCGCCGCGCTGGCGCCCGAGTCAGTTCACGTCACCACCGTCGCCCGCGGCTGATTCCGCCGCCGGCGTCTCCCTTGATATTTCATAAACCCAGCGCCGGGCGAAATTGACGACCGTTATATACCTGGATATATTTCGATCCTGAAACGCCGCTATTCACAGGAGAATTACATGTTGCACAAACGCCCGCTCATGGCGCTGACCTTGGCGCTTGCCGCCGCCTGGGGCGCCAATGCCAGCGCCGGAGAACTGGTCGTTTCGGCTGCCGCCAGCCTGACCCACCCCTTCAAGGAAGTGGCGCAAGGCTAGGAAAAGGAACACGCCGGCACCAAGGTGATCCTGAACTTCGGCGCCTCCGACGTGCTGCTGCAGCAGATCGTGAAGGGGGCTCCCGCCGACGTGTTTGCGTCCGCCGACCAGAAGGCGATGGACAAGGCGGTCGAGGAAAAGGCCGTCAAGCCCGCCTCGCGCGTGGACTTCGCGGCCAATGAGATCGTGCTGATCGTCCCGACCGACAGTAAGGCAAACATCAAGTCGCTCAAGGACCTTGAGCGCGCCGACGTCAAGCGCATTGCCTACGGCAACCCGGCGTCGGTGCCGGTCGGCCGCTACACCCAGGCGGCGCTGCAGGCGGAAGGCTTGTGGGACGCCGTGCAGGCCAAGAGCGTGCTGGCGCAGAACGTGCGCCAGAGCCTGGACTATGTGGCGCGCGGCGAGGTCGACGCAGGCTTCGTGTTCGCGACCGACGCGGCCGTCATGCCGGGCAAGGTCAATGTGGCCGTGCGCGTACCCTCCAAGACGCCGGTGACCTATCCCATTGCGCTCACCGCGCGCGAGACCGCCGCCAAGGAAGCCGAAAGTTTCGTCAAGTACGTGCTGTCGCCTGCCGGGCAGGAGATACTGTCGCGCTATGGCTTTCAAAAGCCCTGAGTCCCTGTTGAATCGAAGTCGGTTTGCGTAGTAGGTATTGATGAGTGATCCCGTCTGGGTCCCGCTGCTGCTTTCGTTGAAAGTGGCAGGTTGGGCCACGTTATTGGCGACCGTGGCCGGCACGGCGGCGGCTTACTGCCTGTCCCGCTGGCGCTGGCCTGGCCGCGATCTGCTGGACGCCATCCTGACGCTGCCGCTGGTGCTGCCGCCGACTGTGCTGGGCTATTACCTGCTGGTGCTGCTGGGCAGGCGCGGCATCATCGGCGAGACGTTGGCGCGCTGGAACATCGAACTGGTCTTCACGTGGCAAGGCGCCGTGATCGCGGCGTCCGTGGTGGCCTTTCCGCTGGTGTTCAAGTCGGCGCGGGCCGCGTTCGAAAACGTGGATGGCCAGCTTGAAAACGCGGCGCGCGTGCTGGGCGTGGGAGAGGCGGGCGTGTTCTTTCGCGTCACCTTGCCGCTGGCCGCCCGCGGCATCGCCGCCGGCGTGCTGTTGGCCTTTGCGCGGGCGCTGGGCGAATTCGGCGCCACGCTGATGATCGCCGGCAACTTGCCGGGCCGCACGCAGACCTTGTCGGTTGCCATCTACGAAGCGGTGCAGGCGGGCGACGACGCCACCGCCAACATGCTGGTGCTGGTTACTTCCGTGACCTGCATCGTCGTGCTGCTCGCTGCCGGCAAGCTGGTGCCCATCGGCGCCAATCAGCGCAACGGAGGCGGGCGATGAGCATCGACCTTTCCGTGCGCAAGCACATGGTATCGGGAGACCGCAAATTCGAGCTCGACGTGCAGTTCAAGTCGGCCGCCAAACGCATCGCGCTGTTCGGACCCTCGGGCGCGGGCAAGAGCCTGACGTTGCGGGCCGTGGCCGGATTGCTGCGCCCGGACGCCGGGCGCATCGCGGTCAACGGGCGGGTGCTGTTCGACAGCCAGACGGGCATCTGCCTGCCAGCGCGGTCGCGCCGCGTGGCATACCTGTTCCAGGACTACGCGCTGTTTCCCCATCTGACCGTGGCGCAGAACATCGCATTCGGCCTGCGCCGCGGCTGGCTCAATCCGCCACGCCGAGAGGTCTCGCGCGAGGCGCAGCGCTGGGTTGACGCTTTTGAACTGGGCGCCATCGTCGGCAGTTATCCCAACGAGATATCAGGCGGGCAGAAGCAGCGCGTTGCACTGGCGCGGGCGCTGATGCTGCAGCCCGACATCCTGCTGCTGGACGAACCGTTTTCCGCGCTGGACTCGCAGTTACGCGGCAAGATGCGCCAGGAACTGGACGCGCTGCAGCGTCAGTTGGACGTGCCGATGCTGCTGATCACGCATGATCCCGCAGACGTGGAGGCCCTGGCCGATGTGGTGTTCGAGGTGCGCGAGGGCAGGGTGGGGCGCCACGACGAGAACGTGGGGCTCTAGACGGAGCCGGCCAATCCTCAGTCCAGCACGCCAAGGATTACGCTGGAGGCCTTGAAGATCGCCACGGCCTCGGCGCCGACATCCAGATTCAGGTCCGCCGCGCTTTCGTTCGTGACGATCGCCGCCATGGTGGTTCCGCCATCCAATTCGATCAGGATCTCGCTATTGACGGCGCCCGGACGCAGATCGGAAATGCGGCCCTGCAACTGGTTGCGGGCCGACAGCCGCAGGCCCGGGCCGGGCGCGCCAACGATCACGGCGGACGCCTTGACCAGCGCAATGGCTTCCTTGCCGGGCGCAAGGCCCAGCTCTTTCGTGCTTTCGCGGGTGATGGTGGCCGTGACCGTGTGGCCGCCGGCGATGCGCAGCAGGACCTCGTCGTTGACGGCGCCCTCGCGGATCTCGATAACAGTGCCCAAAAATTTGTTGCGCGCGCTGGTCTTGAGCATGAAGCGTCTCATCAGGTCGATGTCGCCGCTGGCATCCAGCCCCGCGCGCGTCAGGTTGTCCATGAACTTGCGGTGTTCGACTTCAAGCGCCCGGAAGGTTGCGATCAGGCGGCGCGCCCGGTCGGTCAACTGCGTGCCGCCGCCGCCTTTGCCGCCTGCCGCGCGCAGCACCAGCGGTTCGCCAGCCAGGTTGTTCATCGCGTCGATGGCGTCCCACGCACCCTTATAGCTCATGCCCACGGCGCGCGCCGCCGCCGTGATTGACCCGGTCGCGTCGATCTGCGCCAGCAGGTCGATGCGGTT
>CBHWAL010000028.1:0-15861 GCA_966111495.1 uncultured Achromobacter sp.
GGCACGGCCATCGCCAGCAAGGTGACGGACAACGCCACGGTGGCCACGGGCATCGGCCTGGGCGTGCAGGCCGGCGCGAAGGCCGCACTGGCCTATGCGCAGCGTCAGACGCGTGGCGAAGAGCAGGACGCGATCGCCAAGGCGGCCGGCGCGCTTGCGGTGGGCAAGGTCGCAAGCTGGAACGTAAAGCACGCGTTGCCGATCGAGGACGATGCGCGCGGCCAGGTCACGGTCAGCCGGCTGATCGGCGGTGGAGACCTTCAATGCAAGGAAGTGGTGTTCTCGGTGGACACGCCTGCAGACAAGGCGGGCGCCGACCCCGAACGCGAGTTCTACGTCACGACCGTCTGCCGTGACGGCGACAACTGGCGCTGGGCCAGCGCCGAACCGGCAACCGCCCGCTGGGGTTCGCTGCAGTGACGCGCGCGTTTGGCATGCTGGCGCTGGCCGCCAGCCTGGCGCTCGCGGGCTGCCAGAGTTCCTCCATCGGTCCCGCCACGGGCGCGGTAGTCGGCACGCTGAGCGGCGCGGCCACGGCCAATCCCGTGGCCGGCTTTGCGATTGGCGTGACGGTGCAGGCCGTGGTGGATGCCACGGTGAAGTACGTACTGCGCGAGTGGAAGAACGACCAGCAGAATGTCATGGCCAATATGGTTGGCGCGCTGCCCATCGGCGAAGTCCGGCAGTGGCAGATCAAGCGCACCCTGCCGGTGGGCAACGAGCGCGGCAGCATCCAGGCGGTACGCGACATCGACACGCCGCTGGCGCATTGCCGCGAAGTGCTGTTCACGGTAGAGGTGGAAGGCGCCGCGCCTGCCTATGCCAGCACGATCTGCCAGCGCCGGGACGGGCAATGGAAGTGGGCCTCCGCCGAGCCGTCGGTGGCGCGCTGGACGGGACTGCAGTAGTCCCGCTTGATCGCGGCGAGATCGGCGGGCGATACTGGACCGGCCTTTTTACCCCCGTCCATTGCCATGCCCGCTGGCCAGTTCCACATGCAACGCAGCGCCATCCCCGGCGTGCAGGCCGTATCGGCCCGCAGCGGGCATGCGTTCGCGCGGCACACGCACGAGCAGTTCGGCATCGGGGTGATGCGCGCGGGCGCCCAGGTATCGCATAGCGGACGCGGCCAGGTCGAGGCCGGACCGGGCCACGTCATCACGGTCAACCCAGGCGAAGTCCATGACGGCGCGCCGATCGGCGGCGGCGTACGGGCCTGGCAGATGCTGTATCTGGACCCCGATGTCGTTGAGGTCTGCAGCGAGGATATCGCTGGCGGCGCGGTCTTGACGCCCCGCACGTCGCGCTACGAATTCGAGCATCCCGCACGCGACAAACCCGATCTGGCACGAGGCATCCTGGCCCTGTATGCCCATGTCACGTCCGGCGCGCCTGCGTTGGCCTGCGACGCATTGCTGTTGCGCGTATTGGCGCAGGCCGGCGGGCCGGGCGGCGCGCGGGTGCTTGCGTCTGGACGTGAAGGCGTACCGGCTTGCCTGCGTCATGCGATTTCCCTGATCGACGACGACCCGGCCGCCGCGCTGTCGCTGGCCGACCTGGCCGGCGCCAGCGGCCTCTCCCGCTACCAGGTGCTGCGCGCCTTCTCGCGCGCCACGGGGCTGACCCCGCATGCCTACCAGATGCAGCGCCGCCTGCTGCTGGCGCGCCGCCTGATCCGCCAGGGCATGGCGCTGGCCGGCGCGGCCGCGTCAGCCGGTTTTGCCGACCAGAGCCACATGACGCGGCTCTTTGTCCGCGCCTACGGCGTATCGCCGCACCGGTACGCGTTGGCAGCCGGCGCCTGACCTGCCATATCTGCAATTTCATTCAAGACCGGCGCCGCGCCCGCACGTAGCCTGAGCTTTTCCACACGAAAGGCATGCGATGGCCATCAGCAAACAACGGCTCGGTTATCTGTATCTGGCAACGGCCATGGTGCTGGTCGGCAGCACCGTGACCGCCAGCAAGATCATTGGCGCGGACCTGCCGCCCTTTACCGCGACCGCGCTGCGCTTTGCCATCGCGTTGCCCTGCTTCGCGCTGCTGATGGCGGTATCGGGCGCGCGCCTGCCCCGGCTCGACCGGCGCGACTGGCTGCTGCTGACAGTGCAGGCCGTTGCCGGCAGCGTCGGGTACACGACCTTGCTCATCGCGGGGCTGCAACGCACGTCGGCGGTGGACGGCGGGATCATTCTCGGGACGCTCCCGCTTGTCACCGCCGCCATCGCCGTGCTGTTGCTGGGCGAGCGGCTGGGCAAGCCGGCCGTGGCCGCGATTGCCCTCGCGGCGTTTGGCGTGTGGCTGATGTCGGGCGACGTGGCCGAACCGGATGCGCAAGGCTCGCTGGCGGGCAACGCGCTGATCATTGGCGCCGTCGCCTGCGAAGGGATCTTCATCCTGCTGAACAAGCGCCTGCGCACGCCGGTCGCGCCGCTTGCACTGTCGACGCTGATGGCGGCGTTCGGCCTGGCGTTCTCGGCGGCGGCCAGCCTGATGGAGGCGCCGTGGACGCTGTCCTTCACGCTGGACGCGGCCGCGGCAGTTGTGTATTACGCGCTGGTGCCCACGGTGGGCGGCTTTCTGCTCTGGTATGCGGGCGCGGCGCGCGTGCCCGGGTCGGAAGCGGCGCTGTTCACGGCGCTGGCGCCGTTATCGGCGGTGATGCTGGCGGCCGGTCTGCTGGGCGAAGCGCTATCGGCCACGCAGATTGCCGGCATGGGCTGCGTGCTTGGCGCGGTCATGTTGCTGGGTGGGACGCGGCGCGGGGCTTCCCGCCCTTCGTCTACCCGCGGCTGAAGGCCAGCGCAAATTCATCGGAAAAGATATCGGCCAGCGCGTGGCGCAACGCCGCGGCGCGCTCGACGCCGTACGCGGCCTCGAAACGATTCTGCGCGTCCTTCCACAAGCGGCGTGATTCCGCCAGCTTGGCGCGGCCGGTCTCGGTCAGTTCGACCCGGCGGCTGCGGCCGTCCAGCGGGTCGCGCATCATGTGCACATACCCGTCGCGCTGCAGGGGCTTGAGGTTGTGGGCCAGCGCAGACCGGTCCAGCACCATCGCGCGGGCCAGATCGGTCATCGACGGCGAACCCGCGCGCGCAATGTGCACCAGGATCGAATGCTGCGACACCTTCAGGCCGCAGGGCGCGAGCACGGTGTCGTAGAGCTGGGATACGCGGCGCGTCGCCTTGCGCAGCGCAGCGCCGTTACAGACGAGCGGATCCGGGGGAACGGCGGAGCCGAGGAGCGAGGCGTCGGACATGGCGACCAAAGAAGGAAAATCGGCGGGCAAGGTCATAACGCTACCGCCGGGGCGGGTTCGCGTCCAGCCCGTTATTGACAGATATTGGCATATGCACGTAAATTTTGCCGATCACGTCCACCGGCCCTTTCCATGCCAGCGACCGTTCCGCCACGTCCCGCCAACGCGCGCTTGCAAGCGATGCTGCATGGCCCCATCGCGCCCACCCTGGCGCGGCTGGCGTGGCCGAACATCCTGATGATGCTGGCGCAGTCGTCCACCGGCCTGATCGAGACCTGGTTTCTGGCGCGGCTTGGCACGCCGGTGCTGGCCGGCGTGGCGCTCGTCGTGCCGGTGCTGATGCTGATGCAGAACATGTCGCAGGGAGCGATGGGCGGCGGGATTTCCGCGGCGGTGGCGCGCGCCTTGGGCGGAGGCCGGCAACAAGAGGCCGACCAGCTCGTGCTGCATGCGGTCGTGCTGAACGCCTTGCTGGGTCTGGCCTTCTGCGTGCTGCTGCTGGCCTTCGGTCCGGCGCTGTACCGCGCGCTGGGGGCCGAGGGCGAAGCGCTCGACGCCGCGCTGGCGTATTCCAATGTGATCTTCGGCGGCATCATCCTGATGTGGCTGATGAACGCCTTTGCCAGCGCCATTCGCGGCACCGGCAACATGCTGGTGCCGGGCGCGGTCATCTGCGGCGGCGCGCTGCTGCTGATTCCCCTGTCGCCGTGCCTGATCTTCGGATGGGGCCCGTTCCCCGCGCTGGGCGTGGCGGGCGGCGGCTGGGCGCTGGTGACCTACTACGCCGTAGGCACGCTGATCCTTGGCGCTTATTGCGCCAGCGGACGCAACGCGGCACGGCTCGTCGCCAGCCGGCTGCATGCAACATTGATGCGCAACATCCTCAGCGTGGGCGCGCTGGCCACCATCAACCCGCTCATGACCAACGCACTGGTAGCGCTGACTGCCGCGCTGGTGGGCGCATACGCGGGTGAGGCGGCGGTGGCGGGCTACGGGGTGGCGGTGCGGCTGGAATATCTGCTGATGCCGATCGCGTTCGGGTTGGGCGCGCCCATGGTGGCGATGGTGGGTTCCAACATCGGCGCCGGCCAGCCCGAGCGCGCCTTGCGCATCGCCTTGACGGGCGGGGCGATGGCCTTCGTGCTGGCCGAAGCGATTGGGCTGACGGCGGCGTTTTTCCCGGAAGCGTGGCTGCGCCTGTTCGGCGCGCAGGATCACATGCTGGAGGCGGGCGCCGGCTATCTGCGCACCGTGGGTCCGGTGTACGGCTTCTTTGCGCTGGGGTTCTCGCTGTACTTCGCGTCGCAGGGCGCGGGAAGGCTGAAGTGGCCGCTGACGGCGGGGTTTCTGCGGCTGTTGATCGGCATCGGCGCGGGCGGCATCGCGCTGCACGTGACCGGTTCGCTGACGGTGTTCTTCGTGATTTCGGCCGTGGCGATGTGCGTCTATGGCCTGATCATCCTGGCGGCCGTCGCGTCGGGGTCGTGGTTCGACCGCGGCCACCTGCCGGGGCGCCGGCTGTTCGCGCGGTGACGTGCGCAGGCGCGTCGCGCAACGCATAGGCCACCAAGTCCGCCGCGTACGCGGGAAGATCGTCGCGCACGCACAGCACCAGATCGCGTGACGCCCACGGATCCGCCAGCGCCACCCGGTTTACCCCCGCGGCGCGGCCATAGCGCACCGCCGCCACGCGCGGCACGATCGCCACGCCGACGCCCTGCCCCACCATCCGGCAGACGGCATCGAAGCTGCGCAGCCGCACGCGATATGACAGCGCCTTGCCGCTGCGGCGCGCGTGATGCGCAATGTGTTCCTGCAGCGCGCTGCCCTGCACCAGTCCCACGAACTCAAACCCGGCCACGTACTCCAGCAGCACCTGCGGCTGCGCCGCGAGCGGATGGCCGCGCGGCACGATCAGCGTCAGGGGGTCGTGGCGGAAGATGCGCGTGCGAAGGCCGTGCAGGTCGGCCGAGTCTGCCAGCACGCCAATGTCGCACGCGCCGTTCCGCAGCGCGTCGGCGATCTCGTGGCTGAGTCGCTCTTCGAGGTCGACGGAAATATGCGGATGGTCCTTGAGAAACGCGCCCAGCACGGGCGGCAGGTATTCGCTGAGCGCCGTGGTGTTGCACAGCACGCGCACGTGCCCCTTGAGCCCGGCCCCGTAATGATCCAGCTCGCCGCGCATGCGGTCGATCTGGCCCAGCACCAGCCGCGCGTGATGAACCAGCGTGCGCCCGGCGGGCGTAGCCTGCACGCCGCGGGGCTCGCGCAAGAGCAGCGGCACGCCCAGCGCGTCTTCCATGCCGCGGATGCGCTCGCTGGCCGACGCCAGCGTCATGTGCGACCGCCCCGCGCCCGCCGTGATGGAGCCGGTTTCGTGCACGTTCAGGAAAAGGCGTAGGTCGGTCAGGTCAAAGCGCATGGGAAAAAGCGTAGCACGCGAGCCTCAGGCGCTTCCATAGCCCAGGTACGCAAGATCCCGATAGGCGCGGCCCGGGGCGCGCAGCAGAATGCGTCCATACCCACCCACAAAGGCGGAAACCATGGACATTTCAATTTTGCGCACCCGCGCCGCGCGCTGGCCGGGCCTGGCGTTGGTCGCACTGGCGCTGCACGCCTCAGGCGTGGCCGAAGCGAACGCCGGGCTTGGCGGCCCCATCACGCCCGCCCAGCAATTTGCGCTAGCGCTGGAAGCCCAGACGCAGGGCGACCATGGCGCGATGCTGACGTGGCTGCGTGCCGCCGCGCGCGCCGACCACCAGCCCGCGCAACGGATGCTGGGCATGGCGCTGATCGGCGGTCCGGCGTTGTATGGCCCGTCGCTGTCCGCTGACCTGTGCGAGGGACGCGCATGGCTGCTGCGCGCCGCCCGCCAGAACGAAGGGCCGTCGCAGGATGTGGCCTACGCCCTGTTCGGCCGCCCCAAGGACGCGCTGACCGCGCACTGCGAGCCCGCATGAATCTTCTTGATCCCGCGTTGCTCGCGGCCGTTGTGGCCGTCTTCGTTCTGGCCGGCGTGGTCAAGGGCGTGGTCGGGCTGGGCCTGCCCACCATTTCCATGGCGTTGCTGGCGCTGGTGATGGCGCCGGCGCAAGCCGCAGCGCTGCTGATTGTGCCGTCGCTCATCACCAACCTGTGGCAGGCGCTGCCGTGGGTCACGTTGCGCGCGGTCCTGCGCCGCATTGCCGGCATGCAGGCCGGCGTCTGTGCCGGCACGGTGGCGGGCGCGCTGTGGCTGGGTCCGCCCTCGGGCGAATGGGCCGGCATCTGCCTGGGACTGGCGCTGGTGGCCTACGCCGCCTGGGGGCTGTTTGGCACGCCGCCCACGGTGCTGCCCCGGCACGAACCCTGGACCGGCATCGCTGTCGGCACGGTCACCGGCGTGATCACGGCGGCCACCGGCGTCTTCGTCATCCCGGCCGTGCCCTATCTGCAAGCCCTGAAACTGGACAAGGACGCCCTCATCCAGGCCATGGGGATTTCCTTCACGGTCTCGACCGTGGCGCTGGCCGCGGGACTGTGGCTGAACGGCGGCTACACGGCGGGCGCCGCCAGCGCGTCGATCCTGATGCTGCTGCCCGCGCTGGCCGGGATGGCGCTGGGCCAGCGGCTGCGCGATCGGCTGTCGCCGCGCACATTCAAGCTGTGCTTCATGATCAGCCTGGCGCTGCTCGGCGCTTACCAGGCCGGGCGCGGGCTGTTGGGCGGCTAGCGGGCTATACGCCTTAGGCCGCCAGCCGGCTTGCGTCGACAGCACCGATCGACACCGACATCTCGCGCCAGCGCGCCAGCTCCTGCTGCACCGACTGGATCTTGCTGCGCGCCTGGTCGAAGGAATCGCGGCCCAGGAACAGATGCAGGGGCGCGTACTGCGCCTCGGCGGCCTGGATCAGCGCCTGCGCCGCCTTTACCGGATCGCCGCCCTGGTCCCAGCCCTGCACGCCGCGCGCGGCCAGTTCCGGGGATGCCTCGGCACTGCCCGCGCGCATCGCGCCCGGATAGACGAGCGACACGCGGATGCCCAGCGGCGCGGCGTCGGCGGCCAGGGATTCGGTCAGCCCGCTGACGGCAAACTTGGCGGCGCTATAAGCGCCCCATTCCGGCGCGCGCCCATCGAAGCCAAGGATCGACGAGATATTGAACACATGCCCGCCGCGCTGCGCGCGCAGGCGCGGCATGACCGCGCGGATGACATTCAGCACCCCGAAGACGTGGGTATCGAACGTGCCGCGCAGTTGCGCGTCCGACAACAGATCGAGCGCGCCTTGCACGCCCTGCCCGGCGCCGTTCACCACGACATCGATGCCGCCAAAGGCCGCCGCCGTGGCGTCCACCGCACGACGCACCGCGCGCTCGTCAGCCAGGTTGACCGTCAGCGGCAGGAATCGGCCTTCCAGCTTGGCGCCCACCGCTTCCAGCAACGCATCGCCATCGCCCGACGTGGCCGCGACCTTGTGCCCCTGTTCCAGCAGCATTTTGACCAGCGTGACACCCAGCCCCGCCGACACGTCCGTCACCAACCAGATTTTTTCGGTATTCATGCGATTCCCTTCCCTTGCTTGCAGCCCCGGCAAGACGCCTGGCTGCCCGGCCGATGCCCCCGCGCTCCGCAAAGCCACGGCCGGCGCGGCCCTGGACAGGATAGTAAGAATCGCGTGCTCGGGCGTACAGGCAGGATCTTGCGTGAAACCTGCCTATTTCTACGGCAATGCGATATGGCGGATAATCCGTCTGTTTGCCGCCGCCACGCGCGGCGGGTCACTGCGGGGCTTTTTTCCCGCTGCTTTCGGAGTCAGCTATGTATCGCGGCATTGAGGCGATCGAACACTTCATGGAATCCATCGGCCTGCCCTGGCAGCCCGGCCGAGTCGCCCGCGCCGAACTGCGCGTCAGCTACCGCATCGGCAATACCCGCCCGCTGGGCATCGACCGCACGCTGGTGGAATTCCACTGCGACGCCAAACGGGCAAAGGTGTGGGTGCCGGAATTTTCACGCACCAGCTTCCACCAATGGTTTGAAGTCCCTTATCAGGACTTTGAGTACACGCCCGGCGGATCGATGCTGAAGATCAAGGCCGCCGCGCGTGGCAACGCGCCGCCCTATAGCGTGGGCATCAAGCCGCTGGCCTGATCGCCCTGCCCGGAACGCCGGTCATAGCTGCTTGTACATGATCGTCGTTCCATCCACCTTGGCCGGGTCGAGCGGATCGCGCGCAAAACCCGGAATCACCCCCACCGTCTGATAGCCCAGCGACGCATATAGCGGCTCGGCTGAATCGCCCGTGCGCGTGTCCAGCGTGAGCAGGCTGCGATGCAAGTGACGCGCCATGTCCTCGACCTCGTGCATCAGCCGGCGCGCGATGCCCTGGCGGCGGAAATCCGGATGCACCAGCAGCTTGCGCACCTCTGCCCGGTGCGGCTGGTTCGGCGGCGTGTCGACATCCAGTTGCACGGATCCGGCAACCCGGCCGTCAACGCGCGCCACCCACAGCCTGACCGCCTCGCTCTCGACGCCCGGCAGCACCTTGCGGCGCCAGAACGCCTGCGCGTCGTCATGCGTGTACGGCAGCACGAAGCTGACGCTGGCCCCGCCCTCCACGCACGCATGCAGCAAGGTGGCCAGATCGGGGATGGCGGCCGCGGCGGCGTCGGCCGTCAGCAGCGTCAATTCAAGATTTGCAGGGGTCATGGCAAGCTCAGACGATGAAAAGCAGGTAGCGGGCGCCGCTGTGCGGCGGGGTGACGAAAGCGCTGGCGCCGAATAGCTGGTAGCGCAGGCAGTCGCCTGGCAGCAGGCGATGCGTCTGTCCGTCGGCCGTGACGGACAGCTCGCCGTCCAGCATCAGCAGATGGTGTTCAAGGCCTGGCCGCGGGGAGTGGTCGTAACGGATGCTGGCGTCGGCGGCCAGCTCGCAGGCCAGCACCTCGCCCGCCAGGCGCTGCGACGGCGGCGACACCGAACGGCGGCGAAAGCCCACGCTGTCATCCACCCACACCGCCTGCGCGGCCTCCGGCACGCGGGCGGCAAAGTCGTCCTCGACCATCAGCATGAGGCGCGACATGGTCATGCCATGCGCGGCGCAGAGCTTGCCCAGCACGCTGGCGGTGGGACTGACTTCGCCATTTTCAAGGCGGGAAAGCGTGGCACGGCTGATGCCGGCGCGGCCGGCCAGATCGTCCAGCGACCAGCCCCGGTCCTGGCGCAGCGTTTTGAGCCGGGCGGCCAGACGAAGGTCCAGCCCGGCATCGGCAGTGGCGTTTGTTTGTTCCATATCCGGGAATTTATCCCAAATATGAAAAATCGTCGACCGCGTGGTTTCCCCGATGCAAAATCCGTTCGCCCGCCGGACACTACGAGCGACCCGCGCCGGATTCGGCACAATAGCGGTCATGCACCTGGGCAAACTCCTCTACATGACCATCTTTTGCGCGTTGACCTCCGGTTGCTCCCTGCCCTCGCTGGACAAGCGCAGCGTGTCGCAGGGGCTTACCGATGAGGAAGCCGGAGCCACGCCGCTGGGCCAGGCAATCGCCCCGCTGGCCGCCGCGCATCCCGGCAAGTCCGGCATTCACGCCCTCGCCAATCCCCTGGACGCCTTTGCCGCCCGCATGATGCTGGCGCGCGCCGCCGAGCGCAGCCTGGACGTGCAGTACTACATCTGGCACGACGACATGACGGGCCTCATGCTGTTCGAGGCGCTGCACGAGGCCGCCGACCGCGGCGTGCGCGTGCGCCTCCTGCTGGATGACAACGGCACGGCGGGACTGGACCGGACGCTGTCCGCGCTGGACGGGCATCCGAACATCGAGGTGCGGCTCTACAACCCCTTCACGCTGCGCTGGCCCAAGCCGCTCGGTTACCTGACGGACTTCAACCGGCTGAATCGCCGGATGCACAACAAGTCGTTCACCGCCGACAACCAGGCCACCATCGTGGGCGGCCGCAACATCGGCGACGAATACTTTGGCGCCACGGACGGCGTGCTGTTCAGGGACATGGATGTGCTGGCCATCGGCGCTGCCGTCAGCGACGTGTCGGGCGACTTCGACCGCTACTGGCGCAGCGATTCCGCCTATCCGGTGGCAGGCATCGTCCGCAAGGCCGCGTCGAACGAACTGGAAGAACTGGAGGCGGACGCGACCGCCGTCGAACAGTCACCCGAGGCTGCGGCCTATGCGCAGGCCATGCGTGACCTGCCCTTCATCCGGCAATTGCTGCGCGGCGAGCTGCCGCTGGAATGGTCGCGTACCCGCATGGTCAGCGACGATCCCGGCAAGACGCTGGGCACCGCGCCGCGCGAGGCGATGCTGCCGCACCAGTTGCACGAGATCGTGGGCGAGCCGGCAAAGGAACTGCTGCTGGTGTCGCCCTATTTCGTGCCCACGGCCGCGGGCACGCAGGCATTTGCCAAGATGGCGCGCAATGGCGTCAAGGTCAGGGTGCTGACCAACGCGCTGGAAGCTACCGACGTAGCGGTAGTGCATTCGGGCTACGCCAAGCGCCGCAAGGACCTGCTGGCCGCCGGCGTCGAGCTCTACGAAATGAAGCGCGCGGTGCAAGGCGTCGAGCGTAACAAGAGCATGGGTCCCTTCGGCAGTTCGGGCTCCAGCCTGCACGCCAAGACCTTCGCGGTGGATGGCGAGCGCGTCTTCGTCGGGTCGTTCAATTTCGATCCCCGCTCGGCGCGCTTGAACACCGAGCTGGGCTTCGTGATCGACAGTCCCGCGCTGGCGCGGGGCATTGAGAAGACCTTTGACGAGGATCTGCCCCGCACCGCTTACCAGGTCAAGCTGGACGACATGGGCAAGCTCTACTGGCTGGAAGCGCGCGACGGCCACACGCTGCGCCACGACCGCGAGCCGGGCGCCAGCCTGCTGCAACGTGCGACGGTGTGGGTGGCGTCGCTGTTGCCGCTGGAGCCGCTGCTGTAGGGGGTGCAACGATCGGGATCCGCAACAAGCGGAGTGGCCCGTTTTTCTGCAAGGCGTAGACTGGACGCAGCTTTTTTTTGCACCGGTTTCCCATTCAACGACCATGACCACGACGCCCGTTGACGCCCTGCTCGCGCAGCAGGATTGGACCCGCGCCGCCGCCGACCTCGACGCGCACGGCAACGCCATCCTGCCTGCGTTGTTGACGCCTGCGCTGTGCACTGGGCTCTCGGCGGCCTACGACCACGATGATCGCTACCGCAGCCGGATCGTGATGGCGCGCCACGGATTTGGGCGCGGCGAATACAAGTATTTCCGCTATCCCTTGCCGGACCTGCTTGCCCGCTTGCGCAGCGCGCTTTATGGCCAATTGGCGCCCATCGCCAACCGGTGGAACCGGCAGATGGGTATCGCCGTGCAGTATCCGGCGGACCACGCGGATTTTCTGGCACGCTGCCACGCGGCCGGCCAACGGCGGCCGACGCCGTTGATCCTGCAATACGGGCCAGGCGACTACAACTGCCTGCACCAGGACCTCTATGGCGAACACGTGTTTCCGTTGCAGGTGGCGGTGCTGCTGTCCGCGCCCGGCACGGATTTCACGGGCGGTGAATTCGTCATGACGGAAACCGGCAGCCGCGAGCAGCGCGCCGACGTGCTGCCACTGCAACAGGGCGATGCGCTGATCTTCACGGTGAACCAGCGCCCGGTTCCCGGCGTGCGCGGGTGGCGCAAGGTGGCCATGCGCCACGGCGTGAGCGAACTGCGTTCGGGGCGGCGCCATACGCTGGGCATCATCTTTCACGACGCGGTGTGACATGACCCTGGATCTATTCGGCGGCGACGATCCCGCCCAGCAGGGCCGCGTGATACTCGGCCCGCAATCGGTGGTGCTGCGCGGCTTTGCGCTGTCACAAGTGGATGCGCTGCTGGCCGGCGTGGACGACGTGACCGCGCAGGCGCCGTTCCGGCACATGGAGACGCCCGGCGGCTACACGATGTCGGTCGCGTTGACCAATTGCGGCGAGCTCGGTTGGACGACGGACGCACGTGGTTATCGCTACAGCCGTACCGACCCGGTGTCCGGACACCCCTGGCCAGCCATGCCGCAGGCCTTCAGGCAGTTGGCGCAGGACGCGGCGCGTGAGGCCGGCTTTCCGGATTTTTCGCCGGATGCGTGCCTCGTCAACCGCTACGAACCCGGTTCGCGTCTGTCGCTGCACCAGGACCGCAACGAGCGCGATTTCTCAGCGCCCATCGTGTCGGTGTCGCTGGGCATGCCGGCGATGTTTCTCTTCGGCGGAGACGACCGGGCGGACCGCGCGGCGCGGGTGCCGCTGTTTCATGGTGACGTGGTGGTGTGGGGCGGCGTGGACCGCCTGCGGTTTCACGGCGTGATGCCGCTGAAGGACCTGCCGCATCCGCGGCTGGGCAGCCGGCGCATCAACTTCACGATTCGCAAGGCGGGATAGGGGCGCGCGGCCTCTGCCGGCGCCCCTGTGAAACCTGGCGGCCCGAGCCGTGGGGACAGCGCGGGTCGCGCGTTGCTGGGGCCGCCTTGGTTGCCTAGGCCGGCTCCGAATCGCTTACGAAGCACGCAGTTGCACGCGCGGGAAATCGACCGGCACGTCGAACGCCACATTCACGTAGTTGGTGAAAAGGTTCAACGCCACGTGCGCCAGGATCTCGACGATCTGCTCGTCATTGAAGCCGGCCGCGCGCACCGCCGCCACGTCGGTGTCGGCCACCTGGCCGTGCTGGCGCACCAGCTTCAGCGAAAAATCCAGCGCCGCAGCCGTTTGCGGATCGTCGGCGCGGCCTGCCTGGGCGGCGGCCATCTGTTCGGCGCTGGCCCCCGCCTTGCGGCCCAGCGCGGTGTGCGCGGCCAGGCAGTATTCGCAGCGGTTGCGGTCGGCGACGGCGACGGCGATCTTTTCCGTCAGTTGCGGGGGCAGCACGCCGCCGCCCAGGGCGCCGAACGCGCCCCACATGCTTTTCAGGGCGGCGGGCGAGTTCGCGACCGCCCGGAACATGTTGGGAGTCGCGCCGAACGCGCCGTGGATCTGGTCAAGCAGCGCCTTGCTGGCAGCGGGAGCAACGGAGGAGTCGATGAGTTGAACGCGGGACATGATGTTTCCTTTCAGTGAGTTGATTCAGTCGTTGTGGGAAAGGCGCCGATTGGTTTCCTGCTGCCTTTGCGCCAGTATGGGCTGGTCGGTAGTAATATTGGGCACCTATCGTCCATGATTCATATCTATTCGTCCAAACGCTATGACGCCCTCGCTTGACCGTCTGTCCGCCCTGCTCGACCGGTTCCGCGTGCGGGCGCAGCTGTTCCATGCCGGCCCGCTGTGCGGCCTGAACCGATTCGCGCCCGAACCCGGGCGCGCCTTCCTGCATGTGCTGCGGCGCGGCGACATGGAGGTCGCGCACCGGGCCGGAAGCGGCCTGCCCCGCCGGCTGCGCGTGGCCGAGCCGACCCTGCTGTTCTATGCACGCCCGGTGCACCATGAGTTCCACAACCCGCCCGAGGACGGCTCGGACTTCACCTGCGCCACGCTGCATTTCGAAGGCGGCGACCACCATCCGCTGGTGCGTGCGCTGCCGCCGCTGATCGCGCTGCCGCTGGCGCGTGTTGGCGGACTGGAGCAGGCGCTGGCGTTGCTGTTCGCCGAAACCGAACAGGTGCGATGCGGGCAGCGGCTGCTGGCGGACCGACTGTTTGAAGTGGTGCTGATCCAGCTGTTGCGCTGGCTGATCGACCATCCCTCCGAGGCAGGCATACAGATCGGGCTGATGACGGGCCTTGCCGAACCGCGCCTGGCGCGCGCTTTGGTCGCCATGCACGAGCAGCCCGGCGCGGCCTGGACGCTGGCGGCGCTGGCCGCCCGCGCGGGCATGTCGCGCAGCGCCTTTGCCGCCGCGTTCAAGAACGTGGTGGGCCAGCCGCCCGCGGACTATCTGGCCGACTGGCGTCTGACGCTGGCGCAGTCGCGCTTGCGGGAAGGCACCGCCGTCAAGACGATTGCCGCCGAGCTGGGCTACGCCAACGCCTCGGCCCTGTCGCGCGTCTTCAGCCAGAAGCTGGGCGCGTCACCGCGGCAGTGGCTGGATGCGCGCGCGGGAGAAGGCTGACCGGGCAGTTGGCGACGCGTCCGTCCAACATGAGGGTTCACCATGTCTGGCGGCGGCCGCATAGCGGCCCTACTATTGCGCACCCACCAGGCCCAACCCGTCGGACTGCCATGCCTACCCGCACTGCCCTCGCCCTGCTTTGCACCCTGACCTGCGCGTCCGTCCTGGCGGCCACGCCGCCCGACATCGTCGAGAACTCGCTGGGCATGACGTTCGTGCGCGTGCCGGCGGGCACGTTCCAGATGGGCAGCGACGAAGATCCCGCCACGCTGGCCGCCGCTTATCCGCACTATCCGCCCGATCGCTACGCCCAGCTCTTTGACGAAGCGCCGGTGCATACCGTTCGCATCACGCGGCCGTTCTATTTGGAACGCACCGAAGTCACCGTGGGCCAGTTCCGGCGATTCATCGAAGCGTCCGGCTACGTGCCGGAGTCCGAAGCCGATGGCACGGGTGGCTACGGCTACAACGCCGCGTACGATCCCGAGACGTCCGCGACCGGCGACGCGTTCGAAGGCCGCGACCGCCGGTATTCCTGGCGCAATCCGGGATTTGCGCAGGGCGACGATCACCCCGTGGTGAACATCAGTTGGAACGACGCGCAGGCGCTGGCGCAGTGGCTGACCAAGACGGAAGGCCGCGTGTACCGCCTGCCCACGGAAGCCGAATGGGAATATGCCTGCCGCGCCGGCACGCGCACCCGTTACCAGAACGGCGACGACCCGGCCGCGATGCCGGACGTGGGCAACGGCTTTGATGCCGACGCCAGCCCGTTGTGTCCCAAATGGCAGACCTTTGCCTCGCCACGCCACGACGGCAACACCTTCACCGCGCCGGTCGCCAGCTACGCGCCGAACGCGTTCGGCTTGTACGACATGCACGGCAACGCCTGGGAATGGGTCGCGGACTGGTACGGCGAAGACTACTACGCCCACTCTCCGACCGACGACCCGCAGGGCCCGGCCGCCGGCAACGTGCGCGTGCGGCGCGGCGGCTCATGGCATACGTGGGCGCTGTACACACGCTCGTCGTACCGCAACTGGAACACGCAGGAAACGCGCTATCCGCTGGTCGGCCTGCGCCTCTTGCGCGAGGCCGACGCCGCCGACTGACGTAAAAGACTTCCCGGTGGGTTAGCATGGCCGCACGATCCATTTGAAGAGAATCCTGACATGCACACGCTGGGCCGTCTCGTCCTGCTTGTAAACGACTACGACACCGCCATCGCCTTCTACCGGGACAAGCTCGGCATGGAGGTCTCTGTCGACATGCCTGTCGGCCAGCAGCGCTATGTGCATCTGCGTCTGCACGATCAGCCCTCGGTGGGCATGTGGCTGCTGCAAGCCCAGACACAGGCGCAGCGCGATCGCGTGGGCGACCAGACCGGCGGCCAGCCGGTCGGCGTGTTCTACACCGACGACGTGCTGCGCGATCACGTGCACTTTTCGGCCAAGGGTGTGCGCTTCACGCGCGAGCCCGTGCACGAAGAGACCGCCGCCTATGCCCACTTCATCGACCTGTACTGCAACGAGTTC
>CBHWAL010000029.1:0-15786 GCA_966111495.1 uncultured Achromobacter sp.
CTGGGCGTCAACGGCCACCAGGCCGCCCTTGCCGCCGATGGTGGGCAGTTTTTCCATTACGACGCGGTCCGCGGCTTCTTGCAGCGACGCCCCGCAATACTCCATCTGGGCCGCGACGTCATAAGCGGCAACCATGCGGATAAACATCTCGCCGGTACCCGTGGTGGATACGGCGCAGGTCTTGTTGCTGGCGTAGGTGCCCGCGCCGATCATGGGCGCGTCGCCGACGCGGCCGACCTGCTTGTTGGTGATGCCGCCGGTTGACGTGGCCGCGGCCAGGTTGCCCTGTGCATCCACGGCCACCGCGCCCACCGTGCCGAACTTCTTGTCGGCGTCCAGCGGATCGGCCGGCGCGGGCTGGCCGCGCGCAACCATGGCTTGACCATCGTGGTCCAGCACGGCGGCGTCCGGCGTTTCGCGCTGCACACGCAGCAGTTGTTCGCGGCGAGCCTCGGTCGAGAAGTACGACGGGTCAACGATTTCCAGGCCTTCGGCCTTGGCGAAGGCTTCGGCGCCCTCGCCCACGAAGAACACGTGCTTGCTGTTTTCCATGACCTTGCGCGCAGCAAAGATCGGGTTGCGAACGCGGTTCACATTGGCGATAGCGCCCGAACGCAGCGTGGCGCCGTCCATGATGGCGGCGTCCAGCTCATGGGTGCCGGCGCTGGTGAACACGGCGCCGTGGCCGGCGTTGAACAGCGGGCAATCCTCGAGCAGGCGCACGGCCTCGGTGACGGCGTCCAGGGCGCTGCCGCCCTTGGCCAGCACGGCTTGGCCGGCGGTCAGGATGGACTCCAGGGCCGCCAGGTATTCCTGTTCTTTCTCGGGAGACATGGCCGCGCGGGACATCGCGCCGGCGCCGCCGTGAATGGCAATCACGGGCTGAATCATCGTTTACCTACTCCATGTATGAGCCACGGCATGACGGACTGGGTCACCCCAGCGGCGGCCGCGACGGAATTTTTGGCGCGATAGGCCACCGCCGCGGACAGGGCTTCGATGAGCCCGAGCGCGGCGGTTTCAGAATTGGGAATGAGCTGGCGCGCCGAGAACGCGTACAGCACGACGGATGCCGTGGGCGCCAGCGGCGACGTCGGCTTGTCCGTCAGCACCAGCACCGGCACGCCGGCCTGCTTGGCCGCGCCGGCCAGCGTCACGGTGTCGGCCAGATAGCGCGGAAAGCCGATGGCGATCACCAGGTCTTTGCTGGTCATGCGCGACATCTGCCGCGCCGCGTGCGACACGCCGCCGGGACCCGCCAGCGATTCGACCGAATGCAGGTGCATGCACAGGCCGCGCTGCAGGAGGCCCGCGAGAAATCCGCTGGCGCCGAAACCGATGATGAAGACGCGTTCGGCGGCCAGGATCGTGTCGACCGCCTTTTCACAGGCGTCCGAATCCAGGGCCTGCAGGTTGCGCTGCGCGTTACGGATGTCTTCTTCGAGCGTCGCGGCGAAGATCTGGACGGCGCTGGCCGAGTGGGCCAGTTCGGTGCGCAGCTTTTCGACCGGTTCCAGCGCGGCTTCAAAGCCACGCGCCAGCTCGGCACGGAATTGCGGGTAACCCGGCAGGTCCAGGGCGCGCGCAAACCGGTTGGCCGTGGCGACCGACACACCCACCGCCGCGGCGAACTCATCGATGGTCATGGTGGCGGCGCGGAACTGGTGCGCCAGCACGTACTCGGCCATCTTGTGCTGGGTCCGGCTCAGCGCGGGCTGGGCCCGGGCGATCCGATCAGCGATCGTAATGGCGGACTTGGTCATCGAACAGCGTGGTGGAATTCAGGCGGCGGGTTTATGTAAATCTGTTTACACACAAATTTTAGTTAAGAAAATAGATTTTCATACTAAGGGTATACCCGTGAATAGATGTAACAGTCCGGGTTTAGAAACCGGGGCCGGGTTGCGTTACGCTAGTTGCCCTTACAGAATTGCCCCCTTTGTCCCGATATCTGGAATGACCCGCATGACGCCCGCCTGGACCTGCAAGCCCCACGCCGAACTGACCCCCGCCGAGCTTTACGCCATCCTGCGGCTGCGCTCCGAGGTATTCGTGGTGGAACAGAATTGCGTGTTTCTGGACATGGACGGCAAGGACCTGCTGGGGCAGACCGAACACCTGATGGCGTGGCACGACGGTGAACTGGTGGCCTATTGCCGCCTGCTGGAGCCGTCCCTGAACGACGGCCGCGCCATCATCGGCCGCGTGATCACCGCCCCGGCCGCCCGTGGCACCGGGCTGGGCCATGAGCTGATGCGCCGCGCGAAGGAAGAAGTGCAGCGCTTGTGGCCGGATCAGCCGGTCTATCTGGGCGCGCAGGCCCGGCTCAAGGGCTATTACGGCGGCCACGGCTTTGTGCCGGTCACCGAGGAATACATGGAGGATGGCATCCCGCATGTGGGGATGCTGTTGCAAGACACGGCGTAGCAGCGCGCCGCATCCTGACTAAAAAAATGGCGCCCCGGGTTGGGGCGCCATTGCTTTGCTGCCGGCGGCGAACCGCCGGTGTCCACGGGTTTATTGAACCGCCGACACGTCCAGCTTCGCCGCCGTCTTGGACTTGATCTCGTCCACCGTCACGCCGGGCGCCGTTTCCAGCAGCTTCAGACCGTTTTCGGTGACTTCCATCACGCCCAGGTCGGTGATGATGAGGTCAACCACGCCCACGCCAGTCAACGGCAGGTTGCATTCGGGCAGCAGCTTGATGTCTTCCGAGCCGTCTTTCTTCTTGGCAACGTGTTCCATCAGCACGACCACGCGGCCGACGCCGGCCACCAGGTCCATTGCGCCGCCCATGCCCTTGACCATCTTGCCCGGGATCATCCAGTTGGCCAGATCGCCCTTTTCCGAGACCTGCATCGCGCCCAGGATAGCCAGGTTGATCTTGCCGCCGCGGATCATCGCGAACGAGTCGGCCGACGAGAAGATCGACGAGCCGGGCAGCGTCGTGACCGTCTGCTTGCCGGCATTGATGAGGTCAGCGTCGACCTGATCGTCGGTGGGGAACGGGCCGATGCCCAGCAGGCCGTTTTCGGATTGCAGCCACACTTCCACGCCCGCGGGGACGTGGTTGGCGACCAGCGTGGGCAGGCCGATGCCCAGGTTCACATAAAAGCCGTCTTGCAGCTCGCGCGCGGCGCGTGCCGCCATTTCATCGCGGGACCATGCCATGTCGTCTTCTCCTTAGGCCGGGCGAGTGGTGCGTTGTTCGATGCGCTTTTCGGGCGTGGCGTTCACCACGATCCGTTGCACATAGATGCCGGGCAGGTGGATCTGATCGGGATCCAGGCTGCCGGTGTCAACGATCTGTTCAACCTCAACCACCGTGAACTTGCCGGCCATGGCGACGTTCGGGTTGAAGTTGCGGGCCGTCTTGCGGAACACCAGGTTGCCGCTGCGATCGGCGATGTGCGCCTTGACCAGCGACACGTCCGGCACCAGCGAACGTTCCATCACGTACTGATGGCCGTCGAACTCGCGGATTTCCTTGCCGTCGGCCACGATGGTGCCCACGCCGGTGCGGGTGAAGAATGCCGGAATGCCGGCGCCGCCGGCGCGCAGCTTTTCGGCCAGCGTGCCCTGCGGCGTGAATTCAAGTTCGAGTTCGCCCGACAGATATTGGCGTTCGAATTCCTTGTTCTCGCCGACGTAGGACGCGATCATCTTGCGCACCTGACGCGTGTTGAGCAGTTGGCCCAGGCCAAACCCGTCGACGCCCGCATTGTTGCTGATGCAGGTGAGATCCTTGACGCCCGAATCACGCAGCGCGGCGATCAGCGCCTCGGGGATACCGCACAGGCCGAAACCGCCCACGGCGATCATCTGACCGTCCTTGACGATGCCTGCCAGCGCCTCCTGGGCGCTTGCATAAACCTTGTCCATCGCTCCAACTCCTAGTTAAGGTCTAAACAAAGTGAGCCCGCCCCGCCGCTACTTGGTATGCCGTCTGGCTTACTCAGGTCCCGGAAAAATCGGGAATGCGGGACAAGCCCTGTCGTTCCTTGGGGCGCGGCTGTTGGCGCCAGCTACGCGGGCATCGCGGCGAGGCCCGATTTCCGTGAAGCGGCGGCGCCGAGGGTGGCGCGCCCTCATTGCTTTTCTGATTTTGCGCTAGATTTTACCGGCATGACCGGCCAAAGCACGCGCTATTTTGGCCGGTGCGCGGCCCGCGGCCGCGCGTCGCTCACTGGGCCGGCGTGAACTGCGTGGCCATTTGAGCCAGAACTTCGGGCGGCCACGGCGCGGACGTATTGGCCACGTAGTCCATCCACACCAGCACATTGCGGCCGCGCGCATAGGGGCCGGCGTCATCGCCGACCTTATCGAGCAGCAGTTCGAATTCGGCGCTGGAGCGGCCGATGCGCGTCACCTTGTGGGTCACGCGGACGGTGGCCGGATACGTCAGCGGGCGCAGGAAATCGCACGACGCGTGCGCCAGGATCGCGCCATCGTCGGCCGGCAGCTTGAAGCCCGCGTTATAGAGAATCTGCATGCGGGCCTCTTCCATGAGGCGGAAATACAGCGTGTTGTTCAGATGATTCAAGGCGTCTGAGTCGCCCCAGCGCAAAGGCAATTCGAGCTGATGGGTGTCGCCCACCGAAAGCAGCCGCGCAGACAGGTTGTCCGGGTTCACCAATAACTCCTGAAGGCTAAAAGAAATGCGAAGGGGTACAGGACCCTCGCCTGCAATACAATCGCCGATAATACTTCCAGCCATATATGGAATACATACGGGGAGCTTTGCAATGTCTGAACGCGAGTCGATGGAATATGACGTGGTCGTGGTTGGCGGTGGTCCCGCCGGCCTGGCCACAGCAATCCGTCTGAAGCAGCTGGCCGCTGAGAAGAATCAGGAGATCGGCGTCTGCGTACTGGAGAAAGGCGCGGAACTTGGCGCGCACATCCTGTCCGGCGCCGTCATGGACCCGCTGGCGCTGACCGAGCTCATCCCCGACTGGAAAGAGAAAGGCGCACCGCTGAACGTGCCCGTCACGCAGGACAAGTTCCTCTTCCTGTCCGAGACCGGCGCGCGCGCCACGCCGAACTGGCTGCTGCCGCCGTGTTTCCACAACGAAGGCAACTACATCGTCCGTCTGGGCGACGTCGTCAAGTGGATGGGCGAGCAGGCCGAAGCGCTGGGCGTGGACATCTTCCCCGGTTTTGCCGCCGTTGAAGTGCTGTACGACGAAAACGGCGCCGTCCGCGGCGTGGTCACCGGCGACATGGGCGTGGCCCGCGACGGCAGCCACACCGACCACTACCAGCCCGGCATGGAACTGCATGCCCGCTACACGGTCTTCAGCGAAGGCTCGCGCGGCCAGCTTGGCCGCCAGCTCATCGAACGCTTCAAGCTGGATGACGGCCGCAATCCGCAGTCCTATGGCATCGGCATCAAGGAAATGTGG
This sequence comes from uncultured Achromobacter sp., assembly GCA_966111495.1. Classification (GTDB taxonomy): domain Bacteria; phylum Pseudomonadota; class Gammaproteobacteria; order Burkholderiales; family Burkholderiaceae_B; genus Achromobacter. Next base: position 5,406 of record CBHWAL010000029.1, read on the forward strand.
GAAGTCGATCCGGCCCAATCCAAGCCCGGCCTGGTGGTCCACACCGCCGGCTGGCCGCTGGACGCGGACACCTACGGCGGCTCGTTCCTCTATCACCTGGACAACAACCTGGTGGCCGTGGGCATGATCGTCGGCCTGGACTACGCCAATCCGTGGCTGTCCCCCTTCGACGAATTCCAGCGCTACAAGACGCATCCGGCCATCCGCGGCACGTTCGAGGGCGGCAAGCGCATTGCCTACGGCGCCCGCGCCATCACGGCCGGCGGCCTGCTGGCCCTGCCCAAGCTCACGTTCCCGGGCGGCGTGCTGGCCGGCTGCGAAGCCGGCTTCCTGAACGCCTCGCGCATCAAGGGCAGCCATGCTGCCATCAAGTCGGGCAAGCTGGCCGCCGAAGCGGCGTTCGACGCCATCGTTGCCGACCGCCGCCAGGACGAGCTGACCGCCTACCCCAAGGCCTTCGAAGCTTCCTGGCTGCACGAGGAGCTGAACAAGGCGCGTAATTTCAAGCAGTGGTTCAAGAAGGGCCGCACGGTCGCCACGCTGATGACCGGCATCGAGCAACTGGTGCTCAAGGGCAAGATGCCCTGGACGCTGCGCCACAACAAGCCCGACCACGCCTGTCTGCAACCCGCGTCGCAATGCGCGCGTATCGACTACCCCAAGCCTGACGGCAAGCTCACGTTCGACAAGCTCAGTTCGGTGTTCATCTCCAACACCAACCACGACGAGAACGAGCCGGTCCACCTGACCCTCAAGGATCCGTCCGTGCCGGTGAAGGTGAACCTGGCCAAGTACGGCGGCCCTGAATCGCGCTACTGCCCGGCCGGCGTGTACGAGTTCGTCAAGGACGACCACGGCGGCGACCGCTTGCAGATCAATGCGCAGAACTGTGTGCACTGCAAGACTTGCGACATCAAGGACCCCACACAGAACATTGTCTGGGTGGCGCCGCAAGGCGGCGAAGGGCCGGTCTACAGCGGCATGTGACACGACGGGCGCACCGCGCCTGCCCACCAGGCGCCCCGCGGGGCGCCTTTTTTTTCCGACTGCCTGGAGCGACACCATGAGCGAACGCGTACTTCTGATCGGCTGCGGCGACCTGGGCCTGCGCGCGGCGCAGCGCTTTCTGGCGCGCGGCGACGAGGTCCATGCGCTGCGCCGCCACCCGCCCGCCGGGGATGCCAGCGGCATCCAATGGCTGCAAGGCGACATCACGCACCCGGACACGCTGGGCGGCCTGCCCCAAGGCGTGACACGGCTCATCCACCTGCCCTCGCCCGGCGCACGCGATCCGCAGGCGTACCGAGGCGTGTTTGTCGACGGCCTGGCCAACGTGCTGAAGGCGCTGGACACGTCCACCCTGAAGCGCATTGTGTTCGTGTCCTCCAGCGCCGTGTACGGCGAACACCACGGCGGCTGGGTGGACGAAGACACGCCCCCCGCGCCGCAGGGCTTTAACGGGCAGGTGCTGCTCGAGGCCGAGGCCGTGCTGGCCGACCAGCCGGTTTCCGCGACGGCGCTGCGGCTGGCGGGCCTGTACGGGCCGGGCCGCATGCAGCTCATCGAACGATTGCGCAGCGGCGCGGCGGGCGCGCCCGTCCAGCCCGAGCACTGGGCCAACCGCATTCACATCGACGACGCGGCCGCCGCGGTAGTGCATCTGGCGTTGCTGCCCGAGGTCGCGCCGGTGTATGTCGGCTGCGACGACACGCCGCTGCCGCTGCATGTTTTGTATGCCGAACTGGCCGCGATGATCGGCGCGCCGGCGCCGCGCGAGGCGGCGGCGCCCGCCAACGTGGGCAGCAAGAAGCTCAGCAATGCGCGCCTGCGCGCGAGCGGCCTGACGCTGCAATGGCCCGATTCGCGGCAAGGTTACGCGGCGTTGCTGGCCGGCGGCGGCACGGCGCAGGCATAGTTCGGCTCACGCCGAATCGTTGCCTGCGGCGCTGGCGGATACTGGCAGCCAGGGCCGGCCCGACGTGCTGGCCCAGTTGATTTTCAAGAGGACAGCAACCCATGATTGCCGTGATATTCGAAGTCGAGCCCGCTCATGGCGACCCCGCTCCCTATCTGGAGATTGCCGCCGGCCTGATCGACGAGTTGCGCACAATCGACGGATTCATCTCCGTCGAACGCTTTCAAAGCCTGTCCACCCCCGGCAAGCTGCTGTCGCTGTCATTCTGGCGCGACGAAGCGGCGGTGCTGCGCTGGCGCTCGCTGGAATCGCACCGCCGCGCGCAGGAAGCCGGGCGCGGCGGTGTCTTTCAGAACTATCGTCTGCGCGTCGCGCAGGTGCTGCGCGACTACGGCATGCAGGAACGCGACGAAGCGCCCGCGGACAGCCGCAAGCGCCACGGCTGAAGCACCGGCGACAAGGCGATCGCGTTCGCCCTGACCTCTTATCGCAGCAATCGCCCGACCGTATCGACTACGCGCCGCACGTCTTCGGCCGACACGTTCAGATGCGTGACCAGGCGCGTCGGACCGCCATACACGGCGCGCATCAGGATGTCTTCCTTGGCCAACGCCGCCGTCAGCGCATCGCAGCGTGACGGCTCGAACTCCACGAACACCATGTTGGTGTCCTGGCTCAGCACCTTGACGCCGGGGATGCCACGCAGGCCTTCGGCCAGGAGACGCGCATTCTCGTGGTCCTGCGAAAGCCGTTCCACGTTGTGCTCCAGCGCATACAGGCACGCGGCCGCCAGCACGCCGGACTGGCGCAGCCCGCCGCCCAGCATCTTGCGCCAGCGGTGCGCGCTGGCGATCAGCGCTTCGCTGCCGACCAGCACCGAGCCTACCGGCGCGCCCAGTCCCTTCGAAAAGCAGATGGACACCGTATCGAACGGCTGGCAAAGATCCGCCACGGGCTTGCCGCTGGCGACGGCCGCGTTGAACACACGGGCGCCGTCCAGGTGCGTGGCAAGGCCCTGCTCGCGCGCCCACGATGTCGCGGCCTGGATGTACGCGGCCGGGATCAGCTTGCCGTGGAAGGTGTTTTCCAGCGCCAGCAGGCGCGTGCGCGCAAAGTGCGGATCGCCCTTGGGCTTGAGCGCCGCAGCCAGCTTGTCCAGCGGCAGCGAACCATCCGGCGCGTGTTCGATGGGTTGGGGCTGGATGCTGCCCAGCACCGCCGCGCCGCCGCCTTCGTACTTGTAGGTATGAGCAAGCTGGCCGACCAGGTACTCGTCGCCGCGGCCGCAATGCGCCATGAGCGCCGCGAGGTTGCTTTGCGTGCCCGACGGGAAGAACAGGCCGGCCGCCTTGCCGGTGCGCTCGGCCAAGGTCTGTTGCAGGCGGATCACGGTGGGATCGTCGCCCATCACGTCATCGCCCAGCGGGGCATTGGCCATCGCCTGCAACATGGCAGCGCCGGGGCGGGTGACGGTATCGCTACGCAGATCAATCATGAAGGTTTCCAGTGGAGCGGAGAAAACGGGATTTCGAAAAGGTCAATCGGCGCGCGCCGCAGGCGCGGCGCGGCTCACAACAAAGATGCCGGCCAGGATCAGCGCCATGCCGCCCAGCTCGACGGGCGTGGGGCGCTCGGACAGGATGGCCCACGCCAGCAGCATGGCCACCACGGGCACGCCCAGGCTGGACAGGCCCGCGATCGACGCGGGCACCCGGCGCACCACCTGCAGCCAGAGCAGCCAGCCCGCCGCGGTGGCGATCAGGACAATGTAGGTCATGCCGGTCCAGAGCGGCCAGCCCCATTGGGCGGTCATCTGCGGCACCAGATAGGCGACGGGCACCATGACCAGGCCGCCGAACAGCATCTGCCATGCGGTGAACGTCATCACATCCGGCGCATGGCGGTCGAACATGCGCTTGGACAGCACCGTGCCCACGCCCCAGCACAGCCCGCTGCCCAGGCCCAGCAGCACGGGGCGGATGTCGCCCAGGCCATTCCAGGGCTCGACAAAACAGATCAGGCCGACGGCGGCCAGCGCGATGCCGGCCGCGTGCCGGGCCGTGGGCCGCTCGCCCAGCAGCCACCACGCAAACAGCACCACCCAGAACGGCATCGTGTAGGCCATGAGCGACACCTTGCCCACGCCCCCGTCAACCAGCGCGGTCTGCACGAAGCCCTGAAAGCCCGCTGTCTGGGTCAGGCCGATCAAGAGGGTCAGTTTCCAGGGCGGCATCGCCAGCGGCCGGCGCGTGGCGATCGCCAGCGCGAAGAGGACCAGGCTGCCCACCACGTAGCGCAGCGCCACGAAGTCGAACGGCCCGATGTAGGGCACGATCAGCTTCATCGCGATCCAGCTTCCCGCCCAGACCAGGATGGTGCTGAACATCAGGGCAAGCCCTGCGCGATCGAAACTGCTGCTCACAGGTGTGGCTCCATGCAAGGAAATCTGGCAATCCAGGAATGACGACGCCCGTGCCGCAACATGCCGGCACGGGCGTCGTCATTATGCGCCTGTCGCGCTGCAAACGGCCGGCGGGATCCGGCCCGGTTGCATTTACAGCGGCTTGGCGAGCTGCTCCAGGATGGCGGGGTTTTCCAGCGTGGACACGTCCTGCGTCACTTCCTCGCCCTTGGCGACCACGCGCAGCAGGCGGCGCATGATCTTGCCCGAACGGGTCTTGGGCAGGTTGTCGCCAAAACGGATGTCCTTGGGCTTGGCGATGGGGCCGATCTCGCGGGCCACCCAGTCGCGCAATTGCTTGGCGATGGCCTGGGCCTCCTCGCCTTCCGGACGCGAACGCTTGAGCACCACGAAGGCCACGACGGCCTCGCCGGTCGTGTCGTCGGGACGGCCCACGACGGCGGCTTCGGCCACCATCTCGTGCGCCACCAGCGCCGATTCGACTTCCATCGTGCCCAGGCGGTGACCCGAGACGTTCAGCACGTCGTCGATACGGCCCATGATCCAGAAGTAGCCGTCCGCGTCGCGCTGCGCGCCGTCACCAGCGAGGTAATAGCCACGCAGTTCAGACGGGAAGTAGCTCTTCTTGAAGCGCTCAGGGTCGCCCCAGATGTTGCGGATCATGGCGGGCCACGGACGCTTGATGACCAGGAAGCCGCCATTGCCCTTCTCGACGTCGCCGCCGGTCTCATCGACGATGGCCGCGGCGATGCCCGGCAGGGGCAGCGTGCACGAACCCGGCTTGGTGGGCGTGGCGCCCGGCAGCGGCGTAATCATGTGCCCGCCGGTTTCGGTCTGCCACCAGGTATCCACAATGGGGCAGCGCTCGCGGCCGACGTTCTTGTGATACCACATCCAGGCTTCGGGATTGATGGGCTCGCCCACCGTGCCGATGATGCGCAGCGAGTCCAGGTCGTAGTTCTTGGGATGCGCGTCGGGCGTGCCTTCCGAGGCCTTGATCAGCGAGCGGATCGCGGTGGGCGCCGTATAGAACGTGGTGACCTTGTGGGGCGCGATCATGTCCCAGAAGCGGCCGGCGTTGGGGAACGTGGGCACGCCTTCGAAAACGATCTGCGTCAGGCCCGCAGCGAGCGGACCGTAGGTGATGTAGGTATGGCCCGTGACCCAGCCCACGTCGGCCGTGCACCAGTAGACGTCGTCCTTGCGCGCGTCGAAGGTCCACTTGACGGTCAGGAGCGCCCACAGCAGGTAGCCGGCGGACGAATGCTGCACGCCCTTGGGCTTGCCGGTGGAGCCGGAGGTGTACAGGATGAACAGCGGATGCTCGGCGTTGACCGGAACCGGTTCGCAGGTGTCGGGCTGGCCGGCCTCGACATCTTGCATCCAGACGTCGCGGCCTTCGTTCCATTGCACCTTGCCGCCCGTGCGGCGATACACGACGACCTTGGTGACGGCTTCGCAGCCGCCCATGGCGATGGCCTCTTCGACGGCGGGCTTGAGCGGAATGGTCTTGCCGCCGCGCACTTGTTCGTCGGCGGTGATGACGAGCGAAGCGCCCACGTCGACGATGCGTTCCTGCAGGCTCTTGGCCGAGAAACCGCCGAACACCACCGAGTGCGTCACGCCCAGGCGGGCGCAGGCCTGCATGGCGACCACGGCTTCGATGGACATGGGCATGTAGATGATGGCGCGATCGCCCTTCTTGTAGCCCAGCGCCGCCAGCCCGTTGGCAAAGCGGCACACGCGCGCCAGCAGCTCGCGGTAGGTGACCTTGTCGACCTTGCCGTCGTCGGATTCGAAGATGATGGCGGTCTTGTCGGCGTTGCCGTTGGTCAGGTGTACGTCCAGGCAGTTGGCCGAGACGTTCAGTTCGCCGTCGCCGAACCAGCGGTAGAACGGGGCATCGGACTCGTCCAGCACCTGCGTGAAGGGCTTGGTCCATTGCAGATTGTCGCGGGCCTGTCCGGCCCAGAATCCGTCGAAGTCGTTCTCGACCTGTGCGCACAGCGCGTTGTAGGCGTCCATGCTGGAAATCGCGGCGCCCTGCGCGGCGCGCTCGGGCGGCGGAAACACGCGGTTTTCCACCAGTACGGACTCAATAGCGTTCGACATGATCTTGTCTCCAATCGGTGATTCTGTTGTTTATGCTGCTTTTTTATTACCCACCTGCAACCGTATCGCCGCGCTCTTACGGGCACCTTACGCAAAATGCGGGCCGGAGCCCGCAGATTGACGAGGCCCAAGGCGATGCGTCTGCGCCGGATCTGGGCAGGAAGACGCCGCAAGGCGCCGACCGGGCAGCATGCACAAGCCAACGACGCGCCGCACTGCGGCGCGTCAACAATGCCAAGCAATCAGCATGTGCCGCCGCATCGAGATGCGGCGGCACAAGGCAGTCCATAAGGATAGCAGCCGCTTGCAGCTTGGCGTATACCGCATTCAGGCGGTCTGCCGGGCAAGGCCGCGCTTCATGTCCACCCGCGACAATAGGACCAGTCCGCCAACGAAGAACAGCCCGGTGACAAGGATGGCCAAGCGATGATTGCCTTCCGTGACCCACGTCACCAGCCCATACGTCAAGGGGCCGATCACGGCGGCAAGCTGCACGGCAAAGGTCCATAGCGAATAGAACTCGGCCAGCCTGCCCGCCGGCGCCAGCGCGCCGGTCATGGCGCGGCCCGCGCTTTGCGTGGTGCCCATGCACAGGCCGGCCAGCACAGCCGCCACCCAGAACACCGGCGCGGTCACGGCCGCATAGGCCACCACCACCATCACGATCCACCCGACCAGCGTGATCGCCAGCGCCGGCTTGTGGCCGATGCGGTCCTGCACGTAGCCAAACGAAAACGCCCCAGCCGCCGCGCCGATGTTCACGGTGAACACCAGCAGCATGATCTGCGGCGTGGTGAATCCCATGACTTCCGACGCATACACCGCGGCCAGCGTGATCACGACCGAGATGCCGGCCTGGTAGCAGGCAATGCACATCAAGAGGCGCCGGAATTCCGGAAAGTGCAGGCCCGTTTCGCGCCAGGCATAGGCCAGGCGTTTCAGCATATGCAGCGCGGGCGGATTGCCGGACTGCGGCGTGGCGCGCTCGCGCAGCATGAAGAACGACGGCAGCGCGGCCAGCGCAAACACCGAGGCCGTCACCACAATGACCCACGGCACGAATTGTTCCGCCGTGTCGCCGCGCGCTTCGGCCAGCGTCACCACGACAAGCGACAGGCCCAGCGTCAACATGCCGCCGAAATAGCCAAAGCTCCATCCCCAGCCAGAAACGCGGCCCAACGCCTGCGGTCTGGCCAGTTCAGGCAGGAAGGCCGCGACCACGGACTCGCCAACGCAATAGCAAAAGTTGGACACGACGATGGCGGCCAATGCCAGCCAGACGTCGCCCGGCCCGGCCTGCGTCAGGACCAGCGTGGCCGCCACGCAGCCGGCCGTGCTGGTGTAGAGCAGCCGCCGCTTGCCGGCCCGCGCGTCGGCGCGGGCGCCCAACGTGGGCATGGTCAGCATGATGAGGAGGTACGACAGCGACAGCGCGGACGTCCAGGCCAATGTGGCCCACGTGGCGCGCCCGGCGACGACGCCGACGAAATAGGTGCTGAAGACCGCCGTGAGGATCACGGTGGTGTAGCCGGAGTTCGCGAAGTCGTACATGGCCCAGGCCCAGACTTCGCGCCGTTTCACGCCGGGGTTCAGCGGACCGCTGTCCGACCCCCGGGTGTCCTGCGCGGAAACGCCGGCCGGCGTTTCCGGCGGCAGCGCCTGGCTCATAGGCCCAGCGCGGCGATGCCAGCTTGCGCGATCTGCACGTCTTCGGTCGATTTCACGCCCGAAACGCCCACCGCGCCCACGACCTGGCCGTCGACGACGACCGGCACGCCGCCCTCGAGCATGCCTTCGATCAGCGGCGCAGACAGGAACGAGTAGCGGCCGTTGTTGATCAGTTCTTCGTAGATGCGCGATTCGCGGCGGCCCAGCGCGGCCGTCTTGGCCTTTGCGGGCGCGATGTGCGACGAGATCGGCGCCGCATCGTCCAGGCGCAACATGCCCAGCAGATGGCCGCCATCGTCGGTCACGGCGATGGTGACGGCCCACTTGTTCTGCAAGGCGTGTGCTTCGGCCGCGGCCAGGATCTTTTTGACGTCGTCGGCGCTCAGCACGGGTTTGGTTTTCATTGCAGTGACTCCTTGATCTGTTCGAGGGCGTTAGGGTCTTCCATGGTGGTCAGGTCGCCGGGATCGCGCGACTCGCATACCGCGACGATCGCGCGGCGCAGCACCTTGCCGGAACGGGTCTTGGGCAGGGCGCCCACGAACCGGATCCTGGCCGGCCTTGCCACCGCCCCCAGCTGTTCTTCCACCAGCCGCATGATATCCGCTTCCAGCTGCTTTGCCGCTTCCGGCGTGTCGGCGCCGGCGGGATTCTTCAGCACGGCAAACGCCATGGCGACCTGCCCCTTGAGCGGGTCGGATACCCCCACCACCGCGCATTCCGCGATGCCGTTGTGGCTGTTGACCGATTCCTCGATTTCGCGCGTGCCCAGCCGGTGGCCCGCCACGTTGATCACGTCGTCCGTGCGGCCCAGGATGAACCAGTAACCATCGGCGTCCACCCGCCCCCAGTCAAAGGTCGAGTACACCTGCCGCCCTGGAATCGACGTGAAGTAGGTCTCGACGAAGCGCGCGTCGTCGCCCCAGATGGTGGACATGGCGCCGGGCGGCAGCGGCGGTACGATGGCGACCACGCCCTTCTCGTCGGGGCCCAGGTCTTCGCCAGTGGACTCGCTGACGATGCGCGCATCAAAGCCGTACACCGGGAACGAGGGGCTGCCGAACCGGGTGGCGACTTTTTCGATGCCCGGCTGCGCCGACAGGATCGGCCAGCCTGACTCCGTCTGCCAGTAGTTGTCGATGATCGGCTTGCCCAGGCCCTCGGAAATCCATTGCGCCGTCGGCTCGTCGAGCGGCTCCCCGGCCAGATACACGGCGCGCAGCGTTGACAGGTCGTGCCGCCTCAAGAGCTCGGGATCCTGGCGCTTGAGCACGCGCACCGCCGTGGGCGCCGAAAACAGCGTGTTCACGCCGAATTGTTCGACCAGCTTCCACAGAATCGCGCCATCCGGGCGCACGGGCGTGCCTTCGTACAGGATGGTCGATTGCCCGCCAATAAGCGGTCCGTAGACGATGTACGAATGCCCCACCACCCAGCCGATGTCGCTGGTGCAGAAATACGTGTCGCCGGGCTTGCCATCGAACAGGTATTCCATGGACGACGCCAGCGCCACGGCGTAGCCGCCCGTGTCGCGCTGCACGCCCTTGGGACGGCCGGTGGTGCCTGAGGTGTAGAGGATGTAGCTGGGCTCGGACGATTCAAGCCACTCGACGGGCACCCGCGCGCCGCGGTGCCGTTCGCGCAGTGTGGCGTAATCCAGGTCGCGACCCGCCACAGGCTCGAACGGGGCCAGGCCCCGGTCGAACACCACTACCGACGCGGGCGGCGATTTTGCCAGGCTCAAGGCGCGGTCCAAGAGCGGCTTGTACGGCACGACCTTGCCGGCCCGCGAGCCGCCATCCGTGCACACCACCACCTTGGGCGCGGCGTCGTCAATGCGCTGCGCCAGATTCACGGACGCAAAACCGCCGAACACCACGGAATGCACCGCCCCGATGCGTGCGCAGGCAAGCATGGTGAACACCGCTTCCGGCACCATCGGCATGTAAAGCAGCACCCGGTCGCCGCGCCCCACCCCCAGCTCGCGCAGCATGTCGGCGGCGGCGTTCACTTCCTCGAAGACGTCCTGCCGCGTGTAGATCTGCTCGCGGTCCACCTCGGTGGATACCCAGATCAGCGCCGGCTTGTCCGCCTGCGTCGGCAGCCAGCGGTCGACGGCGTTGTAGCAAAGATTGGTGCGACCGCCGACGAACCATTTCGCGAAGGGCGGGTGCGAGAAGTCCAGCACATTGTCAAAAGGCGTTTCCCAGTGGATGCGCGTAGCCTCTTCGCGCCAGAACGCGTCGCGGTCATGCACCGAGCGA